>QEXZ01000182.1 GCA_003160755.1 Methanomicrobiales archaeon | reverse complement strand
TGTGGAGTTTATTAATCAAAAGGGTAAAATAACAGTTGGGGATGTCACCAGGATGTTCAAAATTACAAGGCAGGCTTCACTAAAAGAGATTTCTAAACTTGTAGAACTTGAGGTTGTTAAAATGAGGGGAAAAGGGAGGGGCGCTCACTATGTGCTATCATAATAACAAAGTAGGTTGTCATTTCGGTTGTCATTTCGGTTGTCATTTAATTTATACTTCGAAATCAAAGAAGAACTTGAACCTGAAGACTTCACAGTTATGGGGGATTATTAGAACTCTTATTCCCTTTGCGTGAGAATAAACTAAAGTAGTAGTTTATTAATCCCAATATTGCATCATCAAAAATCTGTAATTGATGTTTGTATATTTTGAATTCGAGGACAGAAGAGAAAGGAAAAATGTGCCAAGATGTGAAATAAGTGTGAATAAAATGGCTATATTCGTTGTAAAGTTTCTGCAGGTTAATGGAAGAGACTTTGCTTACAAACGCTATTACAAAATCATTTGAGGGATAGAGCGGGATAAGTTTTGAAGAATTTATTTCTAATTTTTCCGAGAGTTTATCAATAAACTCTCCATCGGACTTAGATAAACGTTTATTCTTCAAATCCTTTATGATATTTTCTAAATCCCGTATTGCGAGATCTCTCAAGGTTTTTACCTCATATTGAGGCACAAATCCCTCCAATTTTTTGGGAATTTGAGCATCTGCGTTGATAAGCATTAAGAACATCGGATAAGAAATCTTCTCGAAGAAAATCTCTATAATTTTTTCCTCGTTCCAATTATATCCTTTTCTTTTTCCGTAAAGATAAATTTCCTCTGACAAAACTTTAATCTCTTTTTTAAATTGCCCTAAATTTCTTATCATGTGTTGATTTTGAGAAGCCCAATCATACCATTCTTTTGAGATAAACCTGTAAGGAGATAGTAATGATGTCTCATCTTTTCCCCTTCTGTTTTTAACTCTAAAAAACAATAGGTCATCAAAGACAACCCAGGATAAATTTTCTAAAACTTTTCTCATTTCTCGATAACAAGATGTAACCGCTCCGTTTTCCACTATTGAAGGAAAGGTATTCAGTATAGATAACATTTCAGGGAAATAATACAATGTTAAAGGTTCAATCGGTATCATCTTTCTTCTACGTGCTATCTTTAACAAGTAATCTCTAAATCCCTCTATTTTCTCAATCAACTCCTCTACTTCTTGATTGATCTGCTCTATTTCCTCCTCGCATATTTCTCTTACCTCATCTTGCACCTCTTTGAGGTCTCTCCGTAGGATGATATCTAATGATGGTGCTCTGCATCCCAAAATGTAAGAATACTTCTTCCACAACTCTATGTCTATCTCAGCAAATTCATCTAAGAATGTGTTAAATTCGTCCCAATTTATTCTTAACTGTATTCCTAAAGGCTTATAGCCGAAAAATTGTTTTGTAACGACAAAACGTAGCCATCCTCCTATCTCTCTCTCAAGATTTCGGTTACAATCTCCCGCTAATTCTCTTGCCTTTTCATATGCCTCTTCAGGATTATTTCCCTCAATACCTTTAACGTTGACTAAGAAATCTTGAAAATAAGTAGTTGGTATATCCACATAAACCTGTTTGGATTGAAGCTTAAAATACTTAAAGTCACGCTTTGTGGAAATAATATGGCCAAATGACGGCCATCTTATTCCAACTCTCAGCAATTTTTCTATATTGCTAAGAACTTCTTCATCAATTTTCCATTTATCTTCTTCGCGCTTTAACCCTATCTTTTTGAGCATCCTTTCTGCACTATTCTCCTCCAATTTTCGCAATGTCGTGATAATTTCTTCTCCATAAAAATCAGTTTTAAACTTTGATAATGTTGAAATGGATTTATCTAACCTGTTGTATATATCTCTGATCAGGATGTGGGTAGATGGGTATGGCTCTTCAATTAGTTTCCATTTGTTTTCTTGCCTTCTAAGCAGTTCAAACCACTTTCCTTCCTTCCACCTGCCCAGATGAGGTATCTCTTCATAAAGATCTCCGTAGGAATAGGAGAGTAAAGAAACAAGCTCAGCGGTGGAAAAGGATGCGGAGCCATGATTGTAAAGATACCATAACCCCCAAGTTGTATATCTCCTTAAGTTTGCTTGGAATTTCTTTTTCAGCAGATAGCAAAATTCTGAAAGAGTATCTGTTTTCTTAAACTTCTCATCTTCTTTAATCAATAGCCCTGCGTTCACAAACTCACTTACAACTTCATCAATAACCTCTTTTGATCGCAAGCACATTCTAAGGTGAAACGGATGAGGAGAGCTATTTATTTCTTCTGTGATTTTTTCTCTGAGATCTGAAATATTAAAGTGCTCTTTATCTTCCGAGGTGACAAAAACTCTCCAGTTTATCAAATCCAATATATTCCAATAATGATCCAGAAGAAACTTAGGAGGTATTTGTGCAAGTATCTCCTCTATCTTTTTCGTTTTATTCATCTCTGAAAAATTCTCCTGCATTAGTTTAATTTGTGATTTAATTTTACTTACTTTAAACTTAACTTTAAAACAAATTCCCACCCAAAAATTATAGCAAAGTTTATAACCAGGTAAGTAGAACCTGTAATAAAATGGAAAACGAAGACACAATTAAAACAATAGCATCTCTTGCTGAACGATTTCCAAATCCGGAAGAGTTTATTTCTGAGCTTGAGAGACTTAGCATTCCTGAAGATAAAGAAGGAGATTTTTTCCTGCATATAGGTATTATATTATACAATCATTCAAATTTTAAACTGGCTTTGCCTGTATGGGAGCGGGCACTTACATATTTTATTAACCTGAACAGAATTAGATGTGCCACCTACACATTATCAAATGTATGCCTAAGTTCCCTTCTTATGCAATATTGGAGCTAATAAGCTCATTATTTGGGAGATTTTTCAATGGTGTAGTTTATATAGATGTAGGTGTTATAACACCCACATGGCTATCAAAAGGCACAAGAGGGGCAATCGTGTATACTTGGCAGAGTACAAATCCATAAGGCAAGGAAAAAAGGTTATTAGCAAATTCATACGCTATATTGGTCCCGAAGACAAACTATCAACAAGTGAAAAACCGCGCAAACGGGTCTTGGATCGCTTAAAACTCTCCAGCTCATATAGGGCGGGAGATGTCCGCTTATTATGGGCGATTGCACAGAATCTTGATTTTATACCCA
>QEXZ01000181.1 GCA_003160755.1 Methanomicrobiales archaeon | reverse complement strand
AGGAAGAGGACTCTGTATCCTTGTCAGTGGCGAAAGGGAAAAAGACAGTAACGAGCGAGGAAAAAGCGATAACGATAGAAGTCGTTCAGTTGCCGCACATAGCCAATTTCACTGATTTTGACGCTTTAGAAGCTGAGGATGACGTTTCGCTACGTTACGTAGGCGGTGGAGAAAAATTAAGCGAGCCGGATGTGATAATCATACCGGGGTCAAAGAACACGATAGGCGACCTGTCGTACCTTGAAAATAGCGGATACGCATCGCAGATAGTGGGGAAGGCGAGGGGTGGGAAGTGCGAGGTTTTTGGAATCTGCGGGGGCTATCAGATGCTCTGTAGCTCCATAACGGACCCGGAAGGCGTGGAATCAAAACTCGGAGCGACCGAGGGGCTTGGGCTGCTGCCTGCCACGACGGTATTTGAAAGTCATGCGCGGAAAATGACGAATCAAGTGCGGGCGATGGCTGACTTGCCGTTCTACACTGGAGAAATAGTGGGATATGAAATACACATGGGCAGGACTTATTTCTCCAATGGTAAGATAAAGAGCGCATTCAGGATATTTGAGCGTTCAGGAGAAAAGGTTGTAGACGATGGAGATGGTGGTGGCGGTGCTGTTTATGGCAACGTTATCGGGACTTATATACACGGTATATTCGATAATGATGCTTTCAGACGAGCTTTCCTGGACCACGTGAGAGCGAGAAAGGGGCTGTCTCCGTTGCGTGCTGACGAAACCAAAACTAAAACCCAAACCCAAAGCGAAGACAAAAATAATAGCGGGATTGATTGGGACGCGGAATACAATAAGTTAGCAGATGTCGTGCGGAGCAATGTTGATATGGATAAGCTATACGATATAATTTTTTTTAGCAGTAGCGAGAGGTGTGGATAAAATGAGAGGCATGGGACAGAATTTGGAAGTGAAATGGCAATATAAATCAACTGGAATACCTGACAACCTGTTCTCGAGATCAAAAGCAGGCTTGACAAGAGAAGAAATCCGCTCGATTATCGCATCAAAAGCGAGGATAAAAGGAAACGAAAGAATCTTAGACGTGGGTACAGGTTCCGGGAGCGTGTCCATCGAATTTGCGCGGTTAGGTTGCGATGTTACGGCAGTAGAAAAGGACAAAGAGAATTTTGAGGTTGCGAGAAAGAATACGGAAAGATTTGGGTTGAAAGATAAAATCAAGCTCATTTTTGGCGCGATGGAAAAAGTTGATTTGAACAACCGTTTTTTTGATGTCATCTTCTTTGGGGGCACGGATAATCTGGAAAAATCGTTTGACAATGTGTTCAAGCACTTGAAAACGGGAGGCAGGGTTATTATTGCAGCAGTCCGACTTGAGACCGTGGTGGAAGCCATAGGAGTATTGAAGAGCAGAGGTATCAATCCGGAGGTTCTGAATATTTGCTTGAACAAGGGCAAGGATTTAGGCGGGAAAACTGCACTTGCACCCTCTTATCCCGTATTCCTCATCTATGGAGACAAGAAATGAAACTCAGCAAGCTGTATGGAATAGGCGTAGGGCCGGGCGACCCGGAACTGCTCACAATTAAAGCGTATAAAATACTCAAAGAAGCGGATATGATAGTTACTCCACGGTCAAGCGATGATAAAAGGAGTCTTGCTTTGCTCACGATTGAAGGAATTATAAAAGAGAGAAAGAACAAGCCAATTGTTGTTGAACCCGTATTCCCAATGACGAAAGACCAGGCGAAATTGGCCTTCTATTGGGAAAAGGCGCGGGAAGAGGTGTTGAAAAATGCGGAGGGGTGTGAAACAGTCGCGTTCATCACGCTGGGTGACCCCAGCCTGTATTCCACGTTCTACCGGTTCCTGGAGATTTTCAAAGATGCTGTGGATGAGGTAGAAGTAGTACCGGGGGTAACATCCTTCTCAGCTTGCTCTTCTATTGCTAAAGCCCCTATTGCAGAAGGAAATGAAATCGTTTCCATTGTCCCCGACGTAAAAGGGAACGCAAATGCGGTGCAGATAATTCAAAACGCCGATTCCTTGATATTCCTCAAGCCGAAAAATATGGACGAGATAAAAGCTATGCTGGGCAATAAAAAAGCCATCCTGGGCGTCAAGGTTGGGTTTGAAGATCAAAAAATGTTTTTTGGGAAACTCAATGAATTACAACAGCCGGGTCATTACCTCTCTACGCTTATCGTGAAGAAGGAGGTTTAGATACAAAACCACAAGATTACACGAGATTAACACAGAATAAAAGTAAAATGAGACAACGAATGATTGATAGGGAAGAAGGGAACCCACAGCAAATCTCGTGGAAATCCGTGGAATCTGGTGGTCCAAAATGGCTTTATAAGGACTTAACTCAAGAGATTATTGGTGCAGCGATGGAAGTTCATCGTGAGTTAGGCTCTGGTTTCCTTGAATATGTTTATGAAGAAGCTTCATGCTATGAGCTGAAATTGAGAGAGATTTATTTTGAGAGGCAGAAAGAACTTGATATCCATTACAAAGACTTCTTAATCCAAAAAAGATATAGGCCTGATTTGATAGTCGAGAATAAAGTCATAGTAGAGATAAAAGCAACATCAGGCTTAACAGAAATTGAAGAAGCACAGTTATTAAACTATCTAAAAGCGACAAAAATGCGTGTTGGTTTGTTATTAAACTTTGGTAAAAAGAGTTTGGAGGTGAAAAGAAGAATCTCGTGAAAATCTGTGTAATCTGGTGGTTATGAAACCGAAACCGAAAGTAGTTTTTGTTGGCGCAGGACCGGGCGACCCCGAATTAATCACGCTAAGGGGGAAGCGAGAGATAGAAAGTGCGGACGTGATAATATACGCGGGTTCACTCGTCCACAGAGACATTTTAAAATATGCAAGGAGCGATGCGATACAGCTAAATAGCTATGGTAAGACAAGGGAAGATTTATTCGCACTGTACAAGAAATTTGCAGTTGAAGGAAAAAGAATAGTGCGGCTTCATACCGGCGACTTGAGTTTCTATTCCGCCATTCTGGAACAGATGGAATACCTCGAGTCAATTGATATAGATTTTGAACTTGTTCCCGGAGTTACGGCGTTCTCTGCCGCATCAGCATCGTTAAAACGCGAACTCACTTCGCCCGGCATATCGCAAACGCTGATAATCACAAAACCGTTTGGGAAGACCGGCAAGCCCGCAGAGGAAAGCATAGCGGAACTTTCAAAGCACGGTGCGACAATGGTCAT
>QEXZ01000180.1 GCA_003160755.1 Methanomicrobiales archaeon | reverse complement strand
TCTGTATCGCATAAGGCGTTTGTATCGCTACAATCGTTCCCGCAGGGATGAACAGCAATGGCAAAAGAAAAATCATGAATGATAGGAATGGGAACTGCAGGAAATAAGGTCTATGTGCGTCCTTATGCACTATCACCTCCTGGAAGAGGAATCTCAGTGTATCTGCAAGTAGCTGGATTACTCCACCTAACCACCATACTATTTCGTGTGGTCCCACTCTCCACTGTGCCCTTCCACATAGTTTCCGCTCTATCCACGGGAAGAATAACAGTGTAATACCGCCGACCGTGAGACCAGGGCAAATTAAAAGCGCAAAAATCGGCTTCCATAACATAAATGCGACCATATATTGCAGCATCGGGATTTCAGGCAATAAGTCCAGCATCGGCTCTATAAGAGGTATACTCACCTGATTGCTCATCGCAGTCTCCATCAGCGTATTTACCATTTCCATCATTTTCCTTTACCTACCTATTTATCTACCTATCTGCTTCCGGCGGGAAGTATCCAAAACTGGCATAGACCGTCCAGAAATCCGCTACCCGCTCCCCTTTTGACGCTTCTATTATCCCCCTCAGGTTCATCCAGCAGGGCGTTATAATCCTCACGCGATAAGGAACGTTAGATTCGCCATCGCTTATAATGGAGTACAGGACGGTGCCCCTTGCTGCTTCGGTAACGGAAGTCCACTCGCCTTTGGGTAGAACCAGATCGCCATAGACGTTGTACAAGTACCCGCGTATGTCGCCAGAAGCTTCTTTGTAATCACCGAGGATTTCTTCACTTATCACACCGCCTCTCGGCATCTCTTGCACCGCATCCACCGCCTGTCGCACGATTTCCACGCTTTGCTTCATTTCCTCTAACCTGCCGAATATCCGTCCCAGGCAGTCTCCGGCATCGCCCGTCGTTGCTTCCCAATCAAGCTTATCGTAAACTTCGTAAGGCTCTGCTTTCCTGACGTCATATTCCACTCCCGATGCTCGTAAGAACGGACCTACAATTCCACATCTTATTGCCTCTTCCCTCGTCAGGACGCCTACTTCCTTCATTCTCGATATAAGCACCGGATTATACACGAAAATATTCTCATACTTCTTCAATCGTTTATGAATGGCGGTAGTGAAGTTTCTCGTACGGTCGAGAACGTCATCAGAAATATCTCGCCGTATCCCACCGGGGATTATAAAGGAGGGTGTGCATCTTGAACCGGTCATTCTCACCATCAATTCGAGTACCATTTCACGTATCGCAAAGGAATACATGAACCCCGTTGAATGGCCCATAAAGAGCGGGAATATACCCATATCATAGAAGAACGCCCCTATCCTCGAAAGTTCTGCCATTATCGTCCTTATATATTTCGCCCTTTCCGGAACTTCTATTCCAAGTGCGTTCTCTATCGCACGGACATACCCAAGGTTCATATTAATGGGGTCACTTATATTGGGTCTCTCAGTCAACGGAACATTCTGGATGTACAACCTATTCTCAGCAATTTTCTCCATTGACCTGTGAACGTATCCCGGGTCAGGAATGACGTCCTTAATTATATCCCCTTTCATTCGCATTACCCATCTCAGATGCCCACTGCCCGAGTGATGCGGCCCTATAAAAGCAACGAACTCATCGTTTTTCTCCGCCTCTTTCAAAACATCCTCATAAGCCGGCATCTTAAGGTCTTCCAGTTCGGATTCCGCGTATGAGGGTGATGAGGAAGGAGGCGTATAATGAGGAGGGGTGATTGCGGGCGTAAGTGGAACACCTTCCTCTATCGTATACCGCTCCTCCTCAAGTTTAAAGTCCTTCCTTAATGGCGTATCAGGCGTATCAGGAGCTAATAAGAACTTCCCCTTCATACCTTCATTACCATTGAACGTCACACCAAAGAAATCGTGTAGCTCCCTTTCCGAATAATCTGCACTTTCCCATAGTGATGCGAGACTCACGATTTCTGGCTCTGCTTCTCTTCCTATTTCTGTGAAAATGGTCAAAATAACGGGCATAAGTTCTTCGGTGTATCCAGAAACCATATATTCAACCATAAACTTCCTTTCATGCGGCACGTCTATCACATTCACGCTCTTCACATGGTCTACACCCATCGTGTCGCTTAATTTTCTCGACGTTTCCACCAGGTTCTCAGGTGTCGTTTTAATTGCTATCCTGTTTTTATCGGTGATTGTGATGGAAGTATAAAATCCATTAAGTTGAGCTTTCAGGTTCTTCACCAGGTCATTACCAAACGCCCAATCTACGTCCCTCGGCACGTCTACCCGGACTAAAGGAGTAGGAGCAAATATCTTTGGTGTGGTTGGCGCCCTGTTCTCTTCTCCATCTCCCGAGGGCAATTCCACGTGCTTAAACCTTATTGTTGTACTATCCCTCCCCTCTATCTTCTCCTGAACCGCTCTTACACCCCTTAAGAGACCTTCGGGCGTTATCGGGCATCCGGGGATAAAGAAATCAACGGGAACTATATCTGAAGGGCGCGTTATGTTATAACTGTTCCAGAATATCCCGCCTCGCTGACCACATGCACCGATAACATTCACGAACTTAGGGTCAGGCATCTGCTCCCAGACGATTCTCAGTGCACGTGCCATTTTCCTCGTTATCGTGCCCTCAACCATAATGAAATTCGCCTGACGCGAGATACCCATATTTAACGTGCCTAATCGCTCCATATCATAACCGCATGCACCCGTATGCGCCAGTTCAACACCACAGCAGGAAGTAAGGAAATGACATGGCCATAGGCTCCACTTCGTCGCCCATCTCCTCAAAGGTGTAAACACACCCGAATGGAGGATGCGTATGTTCCTATCCTTCTCTGTTTCTTCCATCTTCTTTTTCCTTACACCCCTATCTTTCTTTCTCTTTTACAAAAGAAAAGTTTTTCTAATTTTTTGTCTCACTTATACTCACACGTGTGTGAGCATTGCGGGACCAACTACAGCTGCTATTACTCCCATAATAACCATTGGCACAACCAAAGCGGCAACAAGAGCGAGGATAGCCCTCCCCGAATACATCCCCTGAAGGTGCATCAGCCCCGTTAGTAGCAATAGAAGAGACCATATCGCACCTATGGCCGTTCCAATAACGGGAATCCAGCCTAGCACAAGCAATGGCGTTGCGGCATACAATAATACCTTTATCGTCTGTGCCAATTCGTTCCTACCGCCGAATGCGTATGCCCAGATGTGTATCCAGATACCCGCGATAAGCACACCAA
>QEXZ01000018.1 GCA_003160755.1 Methanomicrobiales archaeon | reverse complement strand
AAGGAACGCTGGCAGGCTTATCTGCCGGGTTCGGAATGAGTCCGGGAGTTTCCCCGCCGCTATGGCCGCTATGCCCATTTACAATATTTCTATTGCTTACTTAAAAAGGTTGTTTTTTATTGTGTATAATAAAGTATAACACCCCATTACTTAAGACACGGATTTACACTGATTTACGCGGACTTATTTAGGATTAACTGTGTTGATTTTTATCATCTGTCTGTGTTAATCTGCGTTAATCTGTGTCAATAATTTATCTTGTTCTTACTCTTCCTTCGACACCAGTATCTCTGTCGCTTTTATCACTGCCTCAACAGCATCGCCTTCTTTCAAACCGAGTTCTTCTACCGCTTCTTGCGTTATCATCGCCGTTATAACAGCCGGTACAGCAACTTCTATTCGCACGGTAGAAGCGATTTCGCCTTTTTCTACCCCTTTTACAACCCCTTTAATCCGATTCCTTGCACTTATTTTCGTAAAAACCGCCTCCCAATCTATTTCATTTTGCGCTACGCTATTCAAATGCCGTTTATACCGTTCATATTCCTTTAAAATCTCCTCGCCCTCTGCCGTTAATGTTGTACCGCCGCCGCCCTTTGGACCTCCCCGGTGTGTGTTCACAGCAGGGCTGCCTATCGCATCCTCAATTCGCTTCAGGTATTCCCACGCCGTTCGATAAGGAATAGAAAGCTTTTTCGCCGCTTTTAATATAGAAGAAGAGTTACGAATTTCGGCGAGCAACTGCGCTCGCCCTTCCCCTATTATCGCTTTCCCCTTATGCTCTATCCACTGCTTATGCCCTGATTCGTATTTTCTCTTCACCTCAAATGCCCTCACAATGTGTGTTGGTATAGGATATACAAGTAAAGAATAAAAAAAGCGAAAACCTTTTATAGCGAATGGTATAATTTTGCATATCGGGGATGTGAAATAAAAATGGAAAAAAGAAAAATTGTGGTATTGGGAACACTAATAGCGATTGCTGCGATTGCGTGCGTGACGGCTGCGGCTTTTTACTTCGCTCCCGAAACGCCACAGGCGCTCATGGTCTATTCCGGTGCGGGAATGCTCAAGCCAATGGACGAGATTGGAACGCTGTTTGAGCAGAAATATGGCGTTACCGTGAACTACAACTATGCCGGTTCTAACACGCTCTTGAGCCAGATAGAACTAACGCAACAGGGAGGTGTGTATATGCCCGGGGCAACGATGTACATAGAAAAAGCGAAAGAAAAAGGGTTTGTTGATTACGAGCAGCTTGTAGCGTATCATATACCTGTGATAGCAGTTCCCGAGGGAAATCCCGCGAATATAACGTCTTTGAATGACCTCACAAAGCTAGGCGTGAAAGTCGTTCTCGGAGACGCAAAAGCAGCTGCGTGTGGTAAGATTGCGAACAAAATACTGGAGAAGAACGGGATTTTTGATGCTGTGGATGCGAATGTCATTGCTCGCACCGCTACGGTAAATGAGCTGGTGGTCTCTACGTGCATGGGCACGGCAGATGCGTCAATAATATGGAAAGCATCGTTAGTTAGGACTGAGAAAGAAACGGATATTATAGAGATACCAAAGGAGCAAAATATCATAAAAGTGATTCCCATAGGCACGCTAACGTTTTCGGAAAACAAAGAATATGCGGAGAAGTTCGTTGATTTCGTCGCCTCTGATAAAGGAAGAGCGGTATTTGAGAAACATGGTTTTACGGCATATCCAAGTGAGAAGTATGCATAGTTCTGTTCAGCGTAAAAACATAATAAAGTAGGAGGGAAGTTAAAAGAGATGGAAAAAAATATGGATGAGCTAACATACAGACCAATAGGAATCATACACACGGAATTCCGGGATAAAGCAGAAGCCCCGATTCAAGGCGTGTTCGCAAAAGACGCAAAGGGTGAGGTGGAGGTGTTTCCCGAATATGCAGCGGGACTCCGGGACATCGAGGGCTTCTCGCACGTTATCCTCATTTACCATTTTCATCTCGCCGATGGCGGTTATTCATTGGTCACAAAGCCCTTTTTAGAAGATGAACAGCACGGAATCTTCTCAATTAGACATTTCAAACGACCAAATCCCATCGGGTTGTCGGTCGTGAGGTTGGAGAGCGTGAGAGGGAACAAACTGGAAATCAGCGAGGTGGACATCATAGACGGAGCACCTCTTCTCGATATAAAACCGTTCGTGCCGCGGTTTGACCATAGAGATAATGCAAAGAGCGGATGGCTCAGTAATCCTCACTTAGACATGGTTAAGGGCGAATCAGGCAAGCATAGACCTGAATAGGAACAGTAGGGGATAAATACGATGCTAAAGAAATTGAAGCAATCAAAAATCAAGATTATTACGATACTATCCAGTTTGTTTCTCGCCCTTTTTATTTTAGTCCTGATTACATGTGTTGTTACGCACACCACGCTGCCTGCGTTAATATCAAGTATCCTCTCGGAGGAGATACAATTTGCGATAAAATTGAGTTTGACCACAGCTGCCGTGTCCACAGTTCTGTGCATTGGCATTTCAATACCCGCGGCATACGCACTTGCGCGATACGACTTCTTTGGCAAGAGTGTGGTTAATACGATTCTTGATGCACCGCTGGCGTTACCACCGCTGGTCGCCGGCGTGGGCTTGTTAATTCTATTTGGCACGACATCATTCGGGAAAGCGCTTGCCGATGCGGGGCTTGTTTTTGTGTTCACGCCGCTGGGGATAATAATTGCGCAGTTCTTTGTGAACGTGCCGTTCATGTTCAGGATACTGCGTGGAACGTTTCAGAGTATAAATCCAAGATACGAGCACGTAGCGGAAACACTTGGCTGCACCGAGGCGCAGGCGTTCTGGCGTGTAACACTGCCAATGTCGAAGAATGGACTCTTAGCGGGCTCCATTATAACATGGTCTAAAGGAATAGGCGAATTTGGTGCCGCACTGATGGTTGCAGGAGCAACGAGAATGAAAACCGAGACATTACCCATCTCGCTGTTCCTGAACATGTCCTGTGGCGAGCTGAATTTAGCCATTGCTGCTGCAACTATTCTGATTATCATATCGCTTATATCTCTGTTCGTGTTTGAAAGATATGGGGGTTTTACGCGCGTGTTCTGATTTGAAGATGCATGATGCAGGATACATGATACATGATACACGATGCAAGGGGGGGGATGATATAGCATTAAAAACAAGAAAGAATAATTTTTGATAATCGGACGCAGATGAACGCAGATAATCAGGATTTTAAATACAAGGTTTAATAGACGGAGGAGATTAGTAGAATCTTCTATCGTGTTTATAATAAACAGGGTTATGGTTTTCTGGAAGTTAAACGTAAGGCATTTGATAATTTGAGGAAATAGTTTTCTGCGTAAATCCGTGTAAATCTGCGTCCTAAATAGGTGGCAGTTATACTTTATATACAATACAAAAATAAACAAACACGAAAAATGATAAGAATAGAAAATCTATCAAAGGATTTGGGCGAGTTCTTCTTACGAGACGTGAGCCTTGAAATAAACGATGGCGAGTATTTTATGGTGCTGGGTCCCACGGGAGCCGGGAAAACAATCTTACTTGAGACGATAGCAGGCATTTACCGCGCGGATAGTGGCAGAATATACCTTGACGAGCAGGACATTACGGATATTCCACCAAGGGAGCGAAACATAGGCATGGTTTATCAGGATTACACCCTGTTCCCGTTTTTGACGGTAGAGGAAAACATAGGTTTTGGGCTGAAGTCGCGAAAAGTATCGAAAAGGGAAATCAAACGCAGGGTGGACGAACTTGCAAACTTGATGGCTGTTTTCCATCTCTTGCATCGGTACCCCGGCACGCTGAGCGGTGGCGAACAGCAGCGAATTGCGATAGCCCGCGCACTGATTATAGAGCCAAAAGTCCTGTTGCTTGATGAGCCGTTAAGTGCGCTGGATACACAAACAGCGGAACGGCTGCGTCAAGAGTTGAAGAACGTCCATTCAATCATGAATACTACTATTATTCACGTAACACACAGTTTCGAGGAGGCTTTTTTGCTCGGCAGCCGGATGGCGGTAATGGACAAAGGCGAGATTGTGCAGGTAGGTACGCCGAACGAGGTGTTCAGGAAACCCGAATCTGAATTCGCTGCTGAGTTCCTTGGCGTTGGTAACCTGTTCCAGGGGGAGTCCCGCGTTGATAACGACATAGCCTGCATTGACGTGGATGGCATAAACATCGTGTCTGCCTCGCTTAAGCCCGGAAGTATCCATGTATCCATTAGACCGGAGGATATATTGGTCTCAACAAAACAAATTGTGTCGAGCGCCAGAAACTCGTTTAAGGGAAAAATAGCGAGTATAGTAGATGCAGGGACTATCCTCAAAATCGCTGTTGACGTTGGTATTGATATTCCTTTTATTGTCGCAATAACCAAGCAGTCATTTGATGAGATGAATTTGGAAACAGGAGGAGAAGTGTACATCACGTTTAAAGCGTCCGCGGTGCATGTATTCTAAATAAATTATAGACACAGATTAACGCAGATTAACACAGATGAAAAGATTAATGCCGTTAAAAATAGCTCATCCAACCCACCAAAAGAAAAAATCCGTGTAAATCCGTGTAAATCCGTGTCTTAAATAGGATAAAGTTATACCTTATATATTACAAAAGGCACTTAAAGAATAATTAGATTACAGGGTGAGGCACGTTAAACATGAAAGTAGTCATTTCATTAAGCGGGATTTTCTTTGAGGATGCCATGCGCATAAAACAAATTGCGGATGTCTTAGAAGAGATTGCGAAATCATATAACCTCTATATCGTTACCGGTGGCGGTAAAATAGCGCGTGAACGCATAAAAATAGCACGTGCGTTGGGTGCGAACGAGACAATATGCGATTATATCGGCATTGCTCTGACAAGAGTAAATGCGAAATTGCTCATTTCCGCTTTGCGCAATGTGCATCCCGAACCGTTCTCAGCTTATAATGAAGTCGCAGGAGCGAGAGCAGGAGCAGTAGAAGAAGCGAGAATATCCGTGATGGGTGGCGTAAGTCCTGGATATACCACCGATGCCGTAGCGGCAATCCTCGCCGAGTATGTCAATGCAGACCTGTTCATAGATGTGACGTCGGTAGATGGAGTCTATGATGCAGACCCACGCAGGTATCCGGAAGCAAAGAAATACGACAAACTCACGGCAAAGGAACTCGTCGCGCTTACTGCGAAAGAGGAACTAAAAGCAGGGTCGAGAATTGTTATTGACCCCGTTGCAGCGAAGATAATAGAACGAAGCGGGATAAAGACCATCGTTATTGATGGCAGTAACCCGCGTGATATTTTGAATGCCGTTCAGGGGAAGCATCACGGCACGGCGATAAATTCTGAATGAGGTAACAGCGATGGAAATTGTCTTTATCACCACGAACAAGAACAAGGTAAAAGAGATAACCGATTTGGCTGCTGCAGAAGCGAAGGAGATAACAATAGAACATCTCGATTATGACTATCCCGAGTTACAGCTTGACGAAATAGAGTCCGTAGCGCGAGAAAGTGCGAATTATATACGTGAGAAAAGAGCGATAAAAACGCCCTTCTTCTTAGAAGATTCCGGGCTGCTTATCCACGCATTAAATGGCTTTCCAGGTCCTTTCTCCGCTTTTGTGTTCGATAAAATAGGTAATGAGGGACTACTGAAGTTGATGGCGGATAAAAAAGGAGAAGAGCGAAAAGCCACTTTTAAAACAGTCGTTGCGTTCTCCGAATCGGTGAATACCGCACCGCGTCTTTTTGTCGGCACCGCCGAAGGTAAAATAACGGAGAAGAGAAGAGGAGCGGGGGGATTTGGCTACGACCCCATATTTGAAGTCGAAGGGAAAACATTTGCAGAGCGAAGTACCGAAGAGAAGAACAGACTATCGCATAGAGGTAAAGCTTTCAGGAAATTGTTGGATTACCTCGTTTAGATACGTTTTACCGCAGAGTACGCGAAGCACGCAGAGGCATCAGAAAACCCGAGCAAAGATAAAAACCATTTATAATCATTCAGAAAAATAACCACAAGATTACACAGATTCCCACGAGAGCAACATAATATCTTTTCCGTGATTGTTTCATTAGCGATTTTATCACCCATTAAACACTATCTCTTGTGTTAATCTTGTGAGTTCTCGTGGGTTATTAATTGCAATTTGTTTTCTTACAGTTTTCTGCAAAAGTCTATATATTAACCTTTTTATATAGGTAAATTTAGAAAGATTTAAATACTCCCTTTTTATTCCTATATGCTGATAGCGGAAAGATGAAAAAAGGTGTAGTGCCGAGAGCATTGGTATTGAATTCGGTTTTGCATAAAATGACGTTTTTACCACATGAGAAGAAATTTTTTGACCTCTTTGAGGACCTTGCGGATAAGGCGGTGGAAGCAGCGGAGCTATTGGTGGGATTGGGCGCCGATTATTCCAAACTGTCGCAAATCAGTGCGCAACTCGGAGAACTGGAAGGAGAAGCTGATTCGGTTGTTCATCAAATCATACAGGGACTGTTTTATGACCACACGCGAGTTACGGAAGAAAAGGGGGATATACGTTATTTCGCTCATAACCTGGATAATGTAATAGATGGCATCGAGAAAGCCGTGGTAAGGCTGACATTCACGCAGAGGCAGACTCTTCCAGAGCCTGTAAGCGATTTTTCTCCGATTATTCTTGAGGCTTCGCATGAAATAAGAACGGCAGTTCATTGTTTACGCGATATGAAATGTGAGGAACCAACATTAGAAATGTGCTGCGTAAAAACAAATGAATTAGAAAACGATGCCGATAAAATAAACCGTAAATGGCTGCGAACACTGATGACCTCACCGGTGAAAAATCCTGATGAGCTTCTTGAAAGAATGCTGCTTCGAGAAATAGTGGACATCTTAGAAGATACAATGGATCAGTGTGAAGACGTGGCGAATATTTTGGAGACGTTTAGATTAAAGGGCGGTATCTAATTGATGGAGACGGTACTGGGCTTTGTTATCATAATAATCGCTCTTGCCTTAGTCTATGATTTTTTAAATGGTGCGAACGACAGTGCGAATGCGATTGCCACGGTAATTGCAACCAAAGCGTTAACGCCGCTGAAGGCACTTGCTTTGGCGAGTTTCTTTAATGTCCTCGGTGCTCTTGCCTTTACAGCGGTAGCGAAGACCATTGGTAAGGGAATCATTCCGCCAGAGGCTCTACCGACCAACACTTTCCTCATGGTGCTCATCAGTGGCTTAGTCGGCGCAATAATATGGACTTATGTCTGCACCATTTTTGGCATCCCTATAAGTGTGACACATTCGTTAGTAGGTGCAATTCTCGGTGCAGGAATCGTTGCAGGGGGAACGGGGATAGTACAGTGGAAGATGCTTACAGATAAGGTATTCATCGCCATTATGCTCGGTCCTTTTGCGGGATTTGTAGCTGGTGCTTTGCTCTTTTCCCTCATCAGTTGGGTGCTTTACCGATTCTTCAAAAATACGCCGGCGACCCAGACAGAGAGAGGATTCAAAAAGCTACAGATTATTTCCTCCTCCTTTATGGCTTTCAGCCATGGTATGAATGATACGCAAAATGCGATGGGCATAATAACAGCAGCATTAATAACCGGCGGTTTCATTTTTGTAGAGCATCCAGAGCAATTTCCCGTGCCCTGGTGGGTAAAGATACTGTGTGGGTCGGTAATGGCGCTGGGCACGCTTTTAATGGGATGGCGAGTAATAAGAACAATGGGCTGGCGATTGACAAAACTGGAGCCGAAACACGGATTTGCCGCAGAAACAGGTGCAGGTATCGCAGTGGTAGGGGTAAGTTTAGCGGGTATGCCCGCAAGCACTACGCACGTAATAGGCTCTGCGGTAATCGGAGGGACGTTCTTTCAGAGTCTTCGTAGAATAAGATGGTCAGAAGTAGGGCGAATGGTGACTGCATGGGGGATAACCATTCCTCTGGCAGCGGCAATTGGGGGAGCAGCGTATTGGGTGGTGCGGTTGGGGTTATCATAAACTTTTTTGCTTCGCAAAAACCTTTACTAAAAAATACTTGCGCTATTTTTGCTTCGCAAAAACCTTTACTAAAAAATGCTTGCGCTATTTTTGCTTCGCAAAAACCTTTACTAAAACTATAAGTTTCTTTGATTAAACTTTCTTTTTAAAAGGAAGGTTTTATGACAAAAAAATTAGCGGCGCTGGATGTGAACAAGTGCATTGGGTGTATGGAATGCATGTTTGCATGTTCGCGAAGGGTAGGTAGAGGAGGGTTTGACAAGTCGGCGGTAAGAGTGAGGTCTGCTGGTGGCATAGAGCGAGGTTTTGTAATTGTTGCCTGCCGCGCATGTGAGAATCCGCCATGTGCAAAAGTGTGCCCAACGGGTGCTTTAAGGGAGCGTAAAGGAGGAGGAGTGATATTGAACGAGGATAAATGCATAGGGTGTGGTTTCTGTGCGCAAGCTTGTATCATGGGCGCTATTTTCTGGGATAGCGAGCGGAATAAGCCTATCGTGTGTAAATACTGCGGTGAATGTGCGAATTATTGCGTGCATAACGCCATTGGTATGGTTGAGGTTAAGGCAGAGGCATAGCAGGAGGGTTATGAGAATGTTAACGCAAGCAAAAGATATGAACAGGGTTCTGTATATAGATTTAACGAAAAAAGACAACAAAATAGAGAACAGAGAGGATTTATTTGACGAATATCTCGGCGGTTCGGGTGTTGCGATAAAGCTTTTGGAGGAAGAGTGTCCGAAGGGTATAGACCCGCTAAGTGCGGGGAATCCGATAATTTTTGCCGTCGGTCCTCTTACAGCACTCTACCCCTCCGCTTCTAAAACCGTGGCGATGTTCAAATCGCCATTAACCGGTAATCTCGGAGAAAGCCACACAGGAGGAAGAAGTGCGATGGCTATTAAGCTTGCGGGTTACGGGGCGATAGTCATCAAAGGTTCAAGCGACATCCCGGTATATCTGGCAATACACGGTGACGAAGTAAAGTTTAAAGATGCTTCTTCCATCTGGGGCATAGAAGCGGTAGCGGTGGGCAGGATTTTAAGAGAGGTGGAGCCCGGTGCAGGTGTAAGAACCATTATACGGATTGGAAGAGCGGGGGAGAAGGGGGTGAGATATGCCTGTGCGGTATGTGAAACCTATCGCCATTTTGGGCGACTTGGTTTGGGTGCGGTGATGGGTTCGAAGAAACTGAAAGCCGCAGTTATATCCGCAGATAAGAGTATAGAAATACCAAAGGATAAGAGAAAGGAATACAAGCTCGTTTACGATGAGATACAGGATGTTGTGGTTGAGACGGATGCGATGGAGAAATACCATGATTTGGGCACGGCAGGGAAGATTTATGAGATGAATAAACTCGGCGGGATGGCATATAAGAATTTAGAATCTGCAAGTGCACCGGAGGAGATTGCGAGAGAATTTTCAGGTGAGAATATTGCCGAGAAGTATCTTTCGAGGCGAGTTTCATGTGCTCACTGCCCGGTGGGTTGTATTCATTTGGCATCGCTCAGAGAACTTTACGAGCCCGGCTATTATTTCAAGACCACAACCATTCCTTACGACAACGAGACAATTTACGCACTTGGTTTTATGCTCGGGATGAAGAGTGCGGAGGATTATCTGAGGCTGATTGATGTGGTTGACCGCATTGGCATGGACGCGATAAGTACCGGAGTGACCTTAGCATGGGCGACGGAAGCGTATGAGCGCGGGATAATAACAAAGGAGCATACCGATGGTCTTGACTTCCACTGGGGAGATGTTCAAGTCTATTCCGAGGCAATAGAGAAGATAGTGGCAATGCCAAATGAATTCTATCAAAACTTGGCTAAGGGCGTTGAGCATGTATCAAGCATTTATGGCGGGCAGGATTATGCACTCGCATTTGGCGGTAATGAGATGCCGGAATATCATACCGGAATTGCATGTTACCTGAACAATCTCACGGGTGCAAGGCACAGCCATCTTGATTCCGCGGGATACGACCTCGACCAGAAGTTAATAGGGAAAGAATTCACGATTGAAGAAGTGGTGAAAGGGTTATTAAAGGAGGAAGAATGGCGGCAAATACTGTCAAGTCTCGTGGTGTGCTTCTTTGCGAGGAAAGTGTACAGCGCAGAGAGGGTAATAAAGGCTTTGGATGCGATAGGGATAGAAAACTGGACGGAGGAGAAATTAGAAGACCTTGGCAGGGTTATTCATCGTGCTAAAATGGACTTCAAGTTCAGAGAAGGGTTTGACCTCGCAAAACTGCGCATACCGAAGCGGATTTTTGAAGTCCCTACACCGCATGGGTTCTTAAAGGAAGAAGACGTGAGGAAAGCGATTGAGATATATGGTGAAATGATTGGGGGGGATATACAAAATTAAAACTCAGATAAATTATACTTATCGTAATGTTAAGAGAGCGTAGCACGATAAGAAAAGAGAACATGGTAACTGTAGAACTAACGGCAACCGAAAAGAGGGTTTTACTTACTCTCGGAGATGAAGGTGGCGAGTGGAACCCAAGAACCCTATCCGAAAAAACGAGCATAAATGAAGATGCCGTGATGCAAGCTGCTTTTATGCTCGCCCAGCGGGGATTATGCGAAATAAAAGAGGAAAAGAAGGTTTATTATCGGTTGGCGGAGGAAGGCAGAGCATACGCAGAGGAAGGGCTGCCGGAGCGAAGAGCACTGTATTTTTTGATAGACCGAAATGGAGCGACCGTTGAAGATTTAAGGGATGCCTTTGGTGACGAAGTAAAGATAGCAATAAACTGGCTATTGAAAAAGAACTGGGCGAGGATAGAGAAAAGAGGTGCGGGAAGATACTTAATACCGACAGTAGTCCTGGAAGAGTCGCTTTCAGGCATTGATGAGGTGATACTGGATTTTGTTAGCGAAGGGGCAACGGAGCGGGGAACATTGGCAGACAGAATTAAAACGAGGATTTTATTAGCAGAGGAGGAACTAAACGGGTTTTTGAGTCAGTTGAGTTCTAGGAATTTAGTGGAGTCATACTCACGTGTAGAACGAGAAATAGCAATTACCGAAGCGGGGAAAGAAGAAATTTTGTCTCGCCGCGGTATTTCGGTAGAAGACGAAATAGCGCAGCTCACACCCGAACTACTGAGAACAGGGTCGTGGAGAGGTCGTAAGTTCAAGCGATACGACGTGAATTTAGCATCAAAGGAAGTTTTCCCTGCAAAGATACACCCATATCAGCGGCTTTTAGACCGGATGAGGCGAATATTCACGGAGATGGGTTTTGTAGAAATAAAAGGAGAAGCTGTTCAGAGCGCATTTTGGAATTTCGATGCGCTGTTCGTGCCGCAGGACCATCCAGCACGAGAGATGCAGGACACGTTCTATCTGGCAGCGAGAAAGCCAATAGACGCAAGGGAGGAATTGATAAAAAATGTCGAACAGATGCACGAGCATGGTGGTTCGTTAAATTCTACCGGCTGGGGTGGAGAATGGAAAAGGGAGTTAGGGGAAGAGCTGCTGCTGAGAACGCATACAACTGCCGTTACCTTGAGCTATCTGGCATCGCATCCCGAGCCGCCGGTGAAGGTCTTTTGCATTGACCGCGTTTATCGCCGTGAGACGATTGACCCAACGCATATTCCGGAGTTCGACCAGTTAGAAGGGATTGTCATGGACAAAGGAGTAACGTTCAGCAACTTGCTGGGCTGTCTCGCAACGTTTTACAATAAGATGGGTTTTCCTTCGATACGATTCCGCCCTGGTTATTTCCCTTATACCGAGCCTTCAGTAGAAGTAGAAGTGTATATGGCAGAGCGAGGGTGGATAGAATTAGGCGGTGCAGGGATATTCCGCGAAGAGGTGACGAATCCCCTGGGTGTGAACTATCCCGTTTTAGCGTGGGGACTCGGCATTGGGCGGCTCGCTATGATTAGTTTAGGATTGACGGACATACGAGATTTGTATCAGCCGGATATAGACTGGTTGAGGAATGCACGCAGTTTTCGGTAACCAAATTAACCACCAGATTACACAGATTATCACGAGAGAAGAATAATGTATTTTAGTTTTCAGTGTTCTCTTGACGATTTTACCCCCTGTTAACCCGTGTTTCTTGTGTCAATCGTGTGGAATCTCGTGGTTCATTATTTGCAATTTGTTACTGGAATGACTATATTATACTTTATTTACAACAACAATAAATACAAAATAAATAATCTGTGAAAATCAGTGTAATCTGGGGGTTATAAAAGGAGAGAGGGGGAAAAATGGAAAAAGAAGATTTAGAAGAGATAAAACTGGGTTTTGTCGTTTCTGAGTTTCATCGCGACATCACCCATCAGATGGAGATACTGGGGAGAGAGCATGCGGCATTTCTCGGTGCGAAAGTCACTCGTACCTTGTATACACCGGGAACCTTTGACATGCCTCTGGCAGTGAAAAAGATGGTAAGTGAGAACGATAAAGAGAAGGAAGTAGATGCCGTGGTTACACTGGGTTGCATAATAGAAGGAACGACCGAACATGACGAAATGATAGCATCGCAACTCACGAGGAAGATAATGGACCTTTCGCTGGAGTATGGAAAGCCAGTGACTCTGGGCGTCTCAGGACCGGGGATGACGAGGTTAGAAGCGCAGGAGCGAATAGATTATGCAAAAAGAGCGGTAGAAGCCGCGGTGAAGATGGTGCAGCGTTTAGTGGTTTAGCGGATTAGCGGATTAGCGGATTAGCGGGCTTAGCGGTTTAGCCAGTTAGCGGTTTAGTGGGTTTAGCGGTTTAGATAGCCGAACGAGTAAGTAGCGGAGACAAGAAAAAAAATTATTGACACAGATTAACACAGATGAAAAGATTAACGCCGTTAAAAATAGCTCATCCAACCCACCGAAAGAAAAAATCCGTGTAAATTCGTGTCTTAAATAGAAGGAAGTTATACTTTATATACAACTAAAAAGCAAAACCGCTAATAATCCAAGCCTCTAAACCGCTAAACCGCTAAATAAACCTCTCCGGAATCTCCTGATTCCTCATCAAATCATCAACGCTTTCCCTTGACCTTATTAAATCCGCTTTTCCATCACAGACCAACACTTCTGCACATCTCGGTCGTCCGTTATACTGCGAACTCATCGAGAATCCATAAGCTCCCGTATCCAATATTGCAACTAAATCACCTCTCTCTACTTTAGGAAGCATTCTGTCCTTCGCTATTATGTCCCCCGCTTCGCATACATTCCCAACAACGGTATACAACTCCGAAGCACGCTCATTTACCTTGTTCGCTACTACCACTTCGTGATACGCATCATACATCACGGGTCTTATCAGCAGATTAAATCCGGCATCTATCGCCACGAAATTTTTATTTGCTCGCTTAACTGCGTTTACGCGGCTCAGCAGTATTGTACTTGCACCCACAACAGACCTGCCGGGCTCAAGCACGAGTTTCAAGGATATGCCCAAATCACGTATTTTGTTTTCAAAAACGGGCAATATCATTTCTGCAAGGTCTTTTGGCGTGGGTGCTGTCGCTTTTTCCTCCTGCCTGTAGCCTATTCCAAGTCCTCCGCCGAGGTCAACAAATTTGAGCTGCATGCCTTGTTCATACACCCTCCCGACAAGAGCCATCATCTTCTCCGTCGCTTCGCCGAACACGCTTATGTCCAGAATTTGCGAACCTATATGGCAATGCAAACCAGCAAGTAGGATATTCGGCAGCTTTTCCGCTTCTTCACACACGGGAATCACATCGTAAAAAGGAATGCCAAATTTCGATTCTTTCAAACCCGTTGCGATTTTCGCGTGTACGTCCGGCGACACGTCAGGGTTCACGCGTATCGCTATTTCCACCTCTTTTCCCAGCTCGGTTGCTACCGCCGATAAAGCTCTCAGTTCGTCAACGGAATCCACCGATACTCGCACACCTGATTCCACCGCCTCTCTTAAGTCATCATCGCTTTTCGAGTTCCCGTTGAACAATATCTTTTCCGCAGGTATGCCCGCCATCTTCGTAAGCTCAAGTTCACCGGCAGAGAACACGTCAGCACCCGCACCTTCACTTGCTAATATTTTCAGCAATGCCAGATTTCCGTTCGCTTTTACCGCGAAATATATGTCCGTGATGGTGGTGGTGCTACGAAACGTGTTTTTATAGTTCCTGAAGTTAGCCTTCAACGTATTCTCATCGGTTAAGTAGAGCGGCGAGCCGTATCTCTCCGCCAGTTCTACTACGTCCATACCACCGAAGAGCAGATGTTTATTTTCTCCTTTTGTCATGTTATCTTCAGTATTTTTATATGCTATTATAATAGATATAACATAGAAGGGGAATAATCCTGGGAGTTGCTTCTATCGCATTGCCGCACCGGCTCATGGTGAAATTAAGGGAAAAGGCAGAGGAAATGGGATACCTACCTACCCGAAGAGTTAGGTGTTGAACTACTGAGCAAGAGTTTGAACGAGGAGCTGGATCCTGAGGGGCTTGTAGAACACTACCAATTCTTGAGTGAGAAATACCTTGATGATGCGAGGGAACTATTGAAGAAAGAGGATTTGGTGCAGGCATCGGAGAAGTTTTGGGGTGCAACGGCATTAACAATAAAAATGTTGGCAGCAAAGAGAGGTTTGAAGTTAGAGGAGCATGGTAGTTTGTGGGCTTTTGTAAATGTGCTTTCCATAAAGAGCGGAGATAAAGATATCATCAGGTTCTTTAATACCGCGAATGCTTTGCATAGAAACTTCTATGAGAATGAAATGCCCAAAGAGGCAGTAGAGGTTTCAGCAGAAGATATTGAGAAGTTAATAGATAAACTGAGGAGGATTTCGTGATTCAGATGAAATATTGCCTGTTGAACTTTTGCTTTTGAACAAGTTTTTTTCTTTTAGCACAGGTTTTCTTTTTTGTAAAAAAAGAAAAAGTGTTCGGGACGCTCAAGAATGATTATTCCTTCCATTTTTCTCAACACATCCACATTTCTTATGTCTATCTCTCTTGCTTTTATTTCTACCACGCCACCATTTATCGCATCATAAGGGCAAAGTTCGCGGCATAACGCGCATCCATCGCATCGCAGCAGATCAATTTGCGGGATGGGCGCACCATAAATAGCGCCACGTTCACATTTATCTCTCGGCTCGCAATCGTCACAACCCCTGCACTTATCCCGGTCTATTGAATAAGGCATTTCTGATTCCACTTTCCCTGGAGAACCATCCGTTGGAACGATATATACCGGGATGCACGCTTTCGTTGCAAGAGAAACGACATTTGTTACCAACGAATCCGCTATTCCATACGCTATTTTTGCAACGGTATTAGAAGTAGCAGGAGAAAGAACAACGGCATCGTATTTCTTCAACGAGAACCTCCCTGCTTTTGGAGAACTTGACCCTTGCTCCTTCTCCATAAATATCTCCTCCATGTAATCTCCGCTTGATATCTCCTTTAACTTATCGAAAATGCCGTACATTCGCAGCACTTCCACGCCTGCATTGGAGATGAAAGTAGTGATTTTTATCTCTTTTTTTATCGCTCTGAAGACCTCATAGCTTTCTTTAAGAAAATGCCCTGCCCCAGTTATGCACCATGCTATTTTCATTATATTATTTCAATTCCTTCAGTCTTATAGCTCTACTTATCCTCAACACGTCTATCAAATATTCACAAGCCCTGAATGCTTCCTTTCTATGCTTCGCACCCACCAAAATAGCAACAATGTTATCACCTGCTTCCAACGAGCCTTTTCGATGTATGATTTCCACAGCTTCAACATCAAACTTTTCTACGGCTTCTCGTTTCAAGAACTCAAGCTCTTTCTCTGCCTTTGTTTCGTCTTTAATTTCTATTTCCATCCCTTTTAGACCTTCATCGGCCCTCACTACACCGAGGAACGAAACGATACAGCCCAAGCCCGGCTCGGGCTTTTTCATCTTCCTCACGAGTTCATCAATGGAAAAATCCTGCTCTGCAATCATTTCGATTTCGTTCATAACATAAATTTAGATTTAAGAGAGACTATAAAAAATAGTATTTGTATAGAACCACAGATTACACAAAATTAACATTTTCTCGTGAAAATTATGGGGCTCTGCCCCATATCCCCGCAAGCCCGGAAAGGGCTTATGTGTAATCTTGTGGTTATAAGAGAAGCTAAGCAAAATAGAAATATGAACCTTAAAGCCCTCGTATCACAGCACCAGCAAGCATTCAAGCAGAAAGTAGTGCAAGCGTTCGCAGCAAAACATTCAATGAGCATAGAGCAGGTAGTTGAGGAGTACGGGGACAAGATAGAGCGGTATATCCGGGAAAAATACAGGGGTGTAGAGCAGGCAGTTTCAGAGATACAGGCGTTCAAACGCCCTGTTGTGTTGAACATAAGGCGAGACCCCTGCAGTGATGATGTATGCACGATTTGCGAACGCGACCAGCCAAATATCGAGGAGCTGCAGCGATTATATGGCGACAGGTTCGTTTTTTATGCGATTTACGATGGCTCGCCCGAAGGTGCTCTTTATCATGTTATACATCAGGGAGAAGGCGAGAAGCTACTTCCTCTTACCGCAGTCATCCACGGGGGGGAAGTAAAAAAATACTGGTCTGGGAGACCGGTGGAGATTGAGGAATACAGCGAATATCTTGATCCCCTGGTCTGATGCTTAAGGTTGTTTACGGTCTTTAAATCGGCATTATTTAAGTAGAACAAAACACATAACTCATAAAAAGTAAGCTCATTATGGCTAATACAATATATATCCAGTAAATGATAGTCCTTATTCTGAATTGCTTTAAATTAATACTTCGTTTCTTCAGATATTCCTCTGCCGAAGAGAATCTATCGCATAGTAAATCATCAATTCCAAATGCCTTTAATTCCTCCTTTTTAAGGGAATCCTGAATATCAAGTTTATTACGAAGTACAGAAATTGCATATGTTGCTTGTAAATAATAACGACTCCCTCTATACAAAACCAATATTCCGAATATGCTGAATATTAAAGCTAAGAAGGGGAAGATGACAACGAGGATTTTTGGTGCTTCTGACCCTATTAGTATTGCACTCAATCCTAAAAGGGCGGTAATTAAAGCCGCAAAGAAATGTGAACTCCTCCATATTGAGGTATGGTATTCGTTCGCTAAGGACCTCTGCTCAGAAAGTAATGCTCGTAAATCTTCTTCTTTCATCTTCTCTCATCCCGATTTTTTTTTGATCACATCTCAATTCTAAAATTATTGTGTTTAAGTAAAACCTTTTATATACTCTCGTGCCATACATATAATGCAGGGTAAACTCGAAGAGTTCCCTATTTAAAACAAAAGATTAAATTAAAGGAGGCAATAAGTTACAATGTGTAGTGTTGGTGGTGCGGATTTCGACCTGGAGATTGACAAGATAGAATTAGAGAGATACAAGTGCAATAATTGCGGAAACAAGTTTGATGCGATAGGCGATAAAGTGCTCTGCCCTTCATGCCAGTCGGAAGACGTAGTGAAAGTGTAAAAACCTGAATTTACCTGACATGACCCGGCATGATAAGATACCCCTGAGCAGTAACGAGATGCTGCTGATGCATGGAGATAGCGGTATGTTAGCTGTGGTCAAAGCAGGCGCTCAACGGCAATTTTTCGTTGATACTCCGGAAGGCGAGTTCGTTTTGGCTGTGGGACCTGAAGAACTGCTTGTAGCTTCTGGCTTTGGCACGGACGAACGAATAGAGAACGGATTAAGGTGTGTGCTATACATGATTAGAGAAGTCAATTCGCCGCTGATTGTACTGCCAAAGAACCATCCCGCTTCGGCACGTCTCAAAATAGTGGTAGCGGCAGGCAAGCGAATTGTGCTGAGCTGTGACATTACGCCGGGGACACACCCGGAACAGCATTTGCTCTGTGGTATGAAGGAGTTCGACGGTGCAGAGATTCTGGGCGTAGCAGGCGGTGTGGAGCTGAAGGGGCTGGAATGGGCGAAATACGAGAAAAGACACTTTTTCTTTTTTTACAAAAAAGAAAACCTGTGCTAAAAGAAAAAATAATGAGATGTTTCTTTTTAAA
>QEXZ01000179.1 GCA_003160755.1 Methanomicrobiales archaeon | reverse complement strand
TGAAAATGGGAAAAGACAGGCACGTCCTTGAAACCCTGGGGAAAACGAGGGTGGTAGTAGAAAACGGTAAAGTTGTTGAGGTTGGCAAACCCCTGCTCAAATATTGCCCGTTGTGGGCTAAAATACGAGGGATAAAGGAACTGAACGAGAAAGTGATAAAAGAGAATGTTGAATTCAGGATACAAGATTTTGGGATGTGTACGGAAGATAGGGAAGTAGAGGCAGAGGTTTTCGTTGGTTTTGGTGCTTCGGAGACTTCCATGACCGCACTTCGCAGAGGTTTGCTCGATGCCACCGTAACGGTTTGCGAAGGCGCTGGCACAATAATCACTTCCAATCCTGCACTGGTGCAGGGAATAGGGGCGAGGCTAAGCGGTGTAATCGAGACCACACCTGTCAAAGGAATAATAAAGAAAATAAGGGAGAATGGAGGGGAAATACTTGCCCCACCAAGGATAGACCAGGTGGCAGGATTGCGGATGGCTCTTCGCCTTGGATACGAAAGAGTGGGCGTTACAGTATCCACCGCGGAAGACGCTGAAAAATGTAGAGCTATCAGCAAGCGTGCAGTGATACTTGGAGTGCATCTCACAGGCATCTCCAGAAAAGACGCAGAGAAAATCTATGAAATCGCCGACCTGATTACTGCTTGTGCATCACCGCATATAAGAGAACAGGCAAAGGAGAAAGCTCTTTTACAGGCTGGCACCGCAATCCCGATATTCGCACTCACGCCCGCGGGCAAGGAATTACTTTTAGAACGTGCTAAAGAAGTCGAAGATACTTTGTTGTTGAATACCATGCGATTACCGGTGCTCCCGGAAGAGAAGCAGCCTGAACCGCTGGTGTAATCTCTAAATTCTGGATTTGAAATTCAAAACACACATTATTTTTTCCTTTTAGCACAGGTTTTCTTTTTCCTAAAAAGAAAAAGTGTTGCTTAGGATTTAGGATTTCCCTACTATTGGCCGTACTCCGTTGGGTCTTCCACACCCGCTTCTTTGAACCCTCTTCGCCGATGTAGGCACGACTCACAAACACCGCAATGTTTATCGTCACCCAGATAACATGAATAAGTCAAGTGTAATGGTGCTTTGACCTCTACACCTTTTTTTATTATCTCCGGTTTCAACAAATCAACTAAAGGCGCTTTTACCGTTGGCGGCTGCGAGAAAGAAGCAACTGCTTTTTCCAGCACCACGTTATATCGCTCGACAAATTCCTTCTCGTTGTCGGGATATGACCTCGCCTCTTCGGCATTAAAGCCCACGAAAATGGCATCTGCGGAAATGACTTCTGCATATGCGCTTGCAGCCGCTAAGAGGATTAAATTTCGGCAGGGCACCCATGTAGATGGCGTCTCTCCCGGGTTATCCAAATCTATTTCTCCACCCGCAGGAATTGCTCTCTTGATGTCGGTTAAGGAAGACCCGCCAAGGTCTTTCAAAAACGGTATTTCCGCGAACTTCAACTCTTTCGCACCTAAGTACGCAGCTATTTGTTCTACTACCACTTTTTCCTTTCTTTCCGCTCGCTGCCCGTAGGAAGCGTGAAAGAAATGCAATTCATAGCCTTCCTGCGATGCAATTGCCGCTGCTACGGTGGAATCTATCCCACCTGAGCATACACACACTGCGGTTTTGGTCATTTTGTTTTGCCTACTCTTTATTTTGATTTTAGATTGCTTTTTTTAGGGTATATAAAGCATAATTTCCTTCCATTTAAGACATAGATTTACCAGGATTTACGTAGATCTATTTTAGTTTAACCGTGTTGATTCTTATCATCTGTGTTAATCTGCGTTAATCTGTGTCAACAATTTATTTTCTGTTTTCTTGAGTTTGTGCCGTGTACCCCTACACCCCACCATTTCCACTGGAGGGACGATTTTTCAATCACAAGCACCTAAACAATCGTTGCCAAAAACTTTTCCATATCGGTGTACACTACATTACCAACCACAATGACGTCAGCACACGCCTTCATCTCTGCTGCTTTCTCCTTTGAGTCTATTCCACCACCGTAGAACAAAGACGTTTCGGTTAGTGTTTTTTTTACTTTCTTTACCTTATGCGGTTCTCCATACGTCCCACTGTATTCAATGTAAGTAATAGGAAGATGAAGATATTTCTCGGCATACTGTGCGTAAGCGACAACTTCGTTATCGGTTAAGTCCGTATCAGATTTTGTTAGTTTAGCGACTGCAGATTTGGGGTTCAAGACGATATACGCTTCAGATGTAACCATATCCCATTCGATTGGTTGTTTCTTTATCCAGTCCACGTGCTTACCCACAATCCATTCCAAATCGCGGGAATTGAGAACCAGTGGCACAAAAACGTAATCTATGCCTTCATACATAACGGCTTCAGGGGTTGCCGGTTCTAATATTTTAGGTATATCATAATTTTTCAGCATGGATATTAATCGGGATACGTTCTTGTCAGTGATGTTTTGAGTGCCTGAAATCATTATTGCATCGGTTCCGCTTTCCACGACGGTTTTTAAATCATCACGCGAGATATGTTTATCTGGGTCGAGTTTTGTGATGTGATTCCAATGTTTCCAGGTGGTTTCTTTCACGTTCATCGTTTTTAAGATTAAACGCCGTGTATAAAAAGAATGGTGTATGAGTAAAAAGAAGAGGGTGAAAAAGTTCATTTGATTATCAAATATCCTCCAAAATATTCCGTTCGCTGGATAGCGAAGCGGATTAAGGGAAGGAGTAGTAAACTTTTGAGGGATAAAACTCTTTATGCTAAACTTTTTGTGGATGCTGGATTTGCATCGCAAAAACGAGATAGAAAAAAAACGAAAAGGTTTGTATTGCCGTTTTGGTTGCGGTTTATATGTCGGAAGGAAAAAAGTAAGGAAACGATGACTCAAAAATTAGGTATAGTTTGAATTAACCAAGAACTATTAATTAATGCTGAAAAAAGGAGGATATTGTTTTATGGATGGAACTAAACGATTGAATATTAAACCGGGAATACGGGTAGCAATTGTACTTAAAAAGGACCAACGCTCAGGAAAGCTAACGGAAGGTATAGTTAAAGACGTTCTTACAAATTCTCAACACCATCCACATGGAATTAAAGTCCGCCTTATATCCGGCGAAATCGGTAGAGTGAAAGAAATTCTGAACTTGTAGGTTAAACGACAATCGGGATTGAATTGTCATATTACATAGTGATCCAATATAAAAAGCACTATGTTCAGCATAGAGTAAACGCTTTGCTCTG
>QEXZ01000178.1 GCA_003160755.1 Methanomicrobiales archaeon | reverse complement strand
GTAAAGTATGATTACTATCTTTCCAATGCACCTGCGGATACACCTTTGGAAGAATTGGCTCGGGTTATCAAGGCCGAACATCGTGTAGAAGACAGTCTCAAGCGAGCCAAGAGCGAAGCCGGGCTTTCGGATTATGAAGTTCGTACATGGGCAGGTTGGTATCATCATCAAACGCTCTCACTTATTGCAACATGGTGTTTAATTTGTGAAACACGCCGGGGGAAAAAAATATACGCCGGCACTGACGGTTCCGCAGGTTCGCTCTCTGTTGTACTTGCTGTTGCATCAAGCCTGCGACCTCAGATATCCCGGCTGGGCAATGCGTTTTGTAAAGCGCAAAAGCAAGCGGAGAGAGTTGGCTCGTTTTCATCATTATAAGCGACATAACTTATTGGCTCCGCTAAGGGTTAAAGAACAAAAATGAAATTAGACAGTACAATTACTACCAATCTGTATTATACCAAAAAATAGGTTAGATTTCGAGTGAAATCCAGAAAAATCTCCGAGACTCCCCACTGGGGATGTCCAGCGTCAATTATAATTTCCCTTCAATGACAGTTTTTTCTACCCTTTCTTCTTAACACTTATCCTTAGCTTATGACCATCAGGGAGTGCCCCCCATGGGGGGGCAAAAATTTGCGATATTATTTATCCTTATTTTTCCTCTTCATGGCCTGCTCGGCCCGGTAACTCGGCACATTCAACTCCAAGACTACGCTGTGGTGCACCAGCCGATCTATCGCCGCCGCTGTGGTCATCGGATCCTTAAAGATCATCTCCCACTTTGAGAATGGCAGATTGCTGGTTATCAACATACTGCCACGTTCGTAACGATACGCCAGCAGTGTAAACAAAACCTCCATCTCATCTCTGTCGCTGCTTTACATAACCAAAATCATCTATCATCATCACATCGAACCGCGACAGTTTCTTCAGTAGCTTATCAAGTTCCAGGTTCCTTTTGGCCCTGAGAAGCTGCTGGACAATCGAATCGCATATAGTAAAGTAAACCTTTCTTCCCTGCCGGGCAAGCCGGTGGCATATAGCACACAATAGGTGCGTTTTGCCGCTGCCCGGCCTGCCGAAGGCCAATATGTTCTCAGTTCTGTCAACAAACGAGCCTTCAAGCAATATCTTTGCCTGCTGACGGATTTTCAAGGGCAAACGTTTCAAATCAAAGTTTGCCATCGTCTTTTCCATCGGAAGCTTTGAAGCCTTAACAAGCCTTGCTATCTTGTTGGCTCTGCGAACCTCACATTCACGCTGAGCCAACTCGAACAGATATTGCGCGTAACCCATATCTTCAGCGATAGCCTTCTGAGCAAACTCGGCGTAATATTCACGGAACATCGGCAGATGAAGTTCCTTGAGAAGATTTATAAGCTGCTTATGCAAATCATTTTTACTCATACCAATAATGTCTCCGCTGATTCGAGCAGATAGTCATAACTGTCCAGATCGATATCGCCAATATAAACATCAGTTACAGACGGCGGCTGTTGTTCGGACCTGACCATTTGTTCTACCGCACCAAAATCAATCTGGTCTGCATGATTGACTAAGAACCGCAAAGCCTCATTAACAGATGCTTCATTCTCTTTGGCGGCCAATTCAAGGATTTTCAGATACTGCTTATTGGCCTGCTTAATCCCATATTGGTTACGCAGGATATCATAGGCGATTCTGAACTGACTTGTTGGGAACATATCATCTTTGTAGCGATAGTTCTCAAAGGCCCCGGGTTTGCGGACAAGGGTATCTATAACGTGGCGGTAATTAATGTAATGGCCGTTTTCACCGCGCAGCCTGGGCAGTATTTCAATCCTTCTTTGAGCATACCAGGCTTCTATATGTTCGGCATATATCCGAACGTCAACATTTTCCCCGATAAGCCTGCTGTGCAAAGAATAGCTGTTCTTAAGAACCCTGATGGTACAGAATCGGCTTATCCTGCATTTATCCCTGGTGAAATCTTCATGCCTGCGAGTTGGTAATTGCCGCAGAGCTTTCAACTCCTCTGCCAGGAGTTTTGTACGCCCGGCATTGAGTTGCTCGAGCAGTTTTTCAAGAAACTCTTCGTATTCAGCTCTGCTGTTAAAATCCCTGCTGCCTCTAAGTATCAGAGCCTGTTCTAAAGCTTTCTTGAACCTGTGATGACGCTGCTCTATATCACCGTTTTCATTCGGATGGCGGGATTGGATTTTACAACTTGTAAAACCATAATGATCAGAAAGGCCCTGATAGTTGGCCGTGAATTTCTCAGGATTGCCGACCTTGTTAACCGCGCAGGTTAAATTGTCTGTCCTGTGATACCTGGGTATGCCGCCTAACTTCCAGAGGGCATTTTGAAGGCCAGTGCTTAAACTTTCGTAGCTTTCCGAAAAACATACTGTGACAGTTTCCCAATTAGACAAACACAGTACAAAATGATACAGCATGTGTATAAAAGGTACTCCGCAGATAGTAATGCCAAGCTTCTTCATCCTGGTAAAATCTGATTCACACCAATGGCCTGGTTTATAGATTTGCGGGAAGAAAACTTCCTGGCCGGGACCACACAATGCCTTCCATTGTTTTACTCGTCTCTGGAAAGTGCGGAGTTGGCCATCCTGATATTTGCCGGGATATTCACGCTGAAGAGCCTCAAAAAGCGATTTGGATTCAAGACCGGTGTTGTTTTTGAGGAAGTCTTCAACCCAGGGCCAGTCCTGGGCAAATGCATCCGGGTGGGTGGCCCAGTCATGGACGGCCTTGCATTGACTCGGCAGAGAGCCGGATTTTAGATACTTGCGGGCGGTTTTAGCACTCATACCAGCCTTGTCTGCGAGCTGATAGAGGTATTTGACTTTGTTTTTCATAGCGAACAATCTCCTTACCTGTAAGTCGGTAACCATCTGAAATCTCCTGATTTATGGAAATCCAGATAGCTTATTGTTTCCGACTAATATCCGGAACTTTTAACTGTCACCGGACGGTAAGAATGATTGTCGCTGTTCAGTGACTGTCCCTAGTTTTTCCTAATAGGTGACTGTCCCTAGTTTTTCCTAGTTTTTCCCCTAGTTTTTCCAGATGGATGCTGGATGCTTGATGTAGGATAATGGCAGAGTTTCGGCTGAGCAAGCTCGACTAGCCCCTATACAAGCGTGACATCTTGAATTTTATTTTGCATTGCTTGACAAAAATACTCGAAATGCCCTGTATCTTTGCTTATAAAGGACTTTAGTAAAATAAACCTAAAAAGCAAT
>QEXZ01000177.1 GCA_003160755.1 Methanomicrobiales archaeon | reverse complement strand
AGAAAAGGGTTTATTAGGGAGTCGTTCTGCGCAGAACAGCCTTTATCCTCGCCTTCAATTCATCTAAGTTAAACGGTTTTGTAACATAATCATCTGCACCGATTTCAATGCCTTCGATTTTGTCAGAAGTCTCGCCCTTTGCGGTGAGCATAATTATCGGAATGTAACTCGTTGCTTCATCATGTTTCAGCCGCTGACAGACCTCGAATCCATTTAGCTTGGGCAGCATCAAATCAAGAAGCACGAGGTCGGGAATCTCAGCCATCACCTTCTCCAGTGCCTCGACACCGTCTTGAGCTTCGACGACATTGAAGTCCTCCATTTCCAATGCCCTCTTTAGCGGTAACAGAGTATCCAGTTCGTCATCAACTATTAGAATCTTGGTTCTGGTGTCGGAAAGTCTTCTAATTCTTCCCTCCACTTCGCTTTCTGTAATGCCCAATTGCTCTGCTATCTTGCCATACGAGATTGTAGCCTCTTTTTGTAGCATTTCAACAATTTTCCTATCATTGTCATCTAATTTCATTTTTCCCCTCCCGCAGTTGTGCCTCCTTTTTTCATTCTTATCGTTTTTTATTTTAGTTGTTGCCTTTATTTAAAATTATCGATAACTAACTACTGCAATACCAATGATAATTTTTCGATTTATTTTTACCTCACCTAAATTTATATGCTTTTGAGATTTTAAAAAATAAAAAAAGGAAGAGAGGCAGGGTCTTCTTCAAGCCTCTCAACCCCCTTTCTTGTATCTATTTGTACTCACACATCATAGCCTTACGCTGGCAGATATCAAGCGTCCAAACTGCGTTGGCACAGTGGATAACTCATCCTAAGATGTGTCGCTCCACGCCTTATTATATCTCTGATTGCGTCACTTCTACTTCCGTAATAGCCATCTCTGACAAGCTCATCCACGTTTTCTATTTCGCCTGCCGGTATTTGCATTTCTACCAAACTTTTACCATTCATTTTTTTCCTTTTCACCTCCTTTTGTTTTTACAAAACGAAAGCTCGATCTAATATGCGCTGCTCCTTTCTGGAGAGATTCTTGATCGAACCAATTCTGCCCCCATAATATCCCTCTCTGAAAGCACACCTACGTCTTCTATTTCTTCCGCAGTTATTTGCATATCCACCAAAATTTTACCGTTCCTTTTCTTTCCTACTACTTTTCGTACTTTAAGATTCACCGATGCGTCAACGAACCGGTTTATAGATGTGATGATACCCTCAGTTATGCTTTTTGCATCGCCTCTGCTTCCATAATATCCTTCCCTGACAAACCCATCTATGTCTTCTACTTCTTCTATCGCTATTTGCAGGTTTACCAAACTTTTACCATTCATTTTTCCACATCACCTCTTTTTTCGTCCCCCCATCTTTTTTCATCGCCCTTTTTATCTCAAGGCTCGCCCTTTTTTAAACGAACCTGTTTATAAATATGCAGGTATCCCTATTTAAGGTTTTCGGTTTTTTGAAAAACCGAAAAACATAAAGTTAAGTAGCACTAAATATAAATGTACTCGACTATTTATCGCTAAGCTTCAAATGAACGAACTCGAAAAAATATTTGGAAAAAACGCGCAGCTTATTGTCTTAGACTATTTAATAAAAAATCGCGGTACGACAACGTATTTATCAGGTATCGCGGAAGAGGCAGGGCTCTCTCACTCCAGCGTTGCACGCGTAATTGAGCCGCTTTTAGAAATGAATATCGTGAAAGAAGGCAAAATGGGCAAACAAATAAGAACGTTCACGTTGAACGAGGATAGCGAGGTGACAAAGTTATTGATACGGTTTTATGATGATTTAAGCAAAGTACTCAGGGATTGACCGCAATAAACTCACAATAGCGGTCGCCTTTTGCCATGCACTTCCTTTCTTCTACGTCCACCACCTTATTGATCAACTCTGTAATCAGGCTGGCATTGTAACCGCACAAAAAGTGACAAACAGGCTTTTTCGCTTCCCCTTTTCCATAGCTCCTAGCAATAAATGAGTTCTTAATGCTGATAGTACGGTGCTCAATATCTATGCTGAACTTTCCCCAACCAAGCTCGGCATAGAACTCCTCAGCCGCCCGGATAAATTCATTCTCAGCCTCTCTTAATCCCCACTCATCGTGAAAACGAGAAATCCATGTTTTACCTGCGTCTTTACCGGCTTCGTATAATAGCACCGCAGCACCTTCCTCACCTAAAATTTTCTCCGCATCTTTTTGAATCTTCGCAAATGTTTTGAGACTTAATATTGCTGCTGGGACAGTTATAACCGAGAACTCGCCACTGGCTCGTTTCCACTCCGCCGTCTCTTTTACCTTTCTTGGCAACGCCATAATCATAATAATAGTTCATTCCATAAATACAAAACCTATAGTTTTTTATAGTATAAAATCATTGATTGATTAGTTAGTCAGGTGAATTAACATGTTCGAGTACTGGAATCCGCGCATTGAACGTATGCCGGTAGACGATTTGCACGAACTGCAGGGAAAACGCCTCAGGTCGCTTGTTCGCTATGTCCATAATCATTCCTCCTTTTACCGGGAGCGATTCCGTGAGGCAGGAGTGGTGCCGGATGACATCAAAAAGCTGAGTGACGTAACCAAACTGCCTTTTACATTCAAGATTGACCTTCGTAATACCTATCCCACTGGTATGTTCTGCCTTCCCAAAAACTGGGTTGTGCGGTATCACGTATCCAGTGGCACAACCGGGAAACCAACGATAGTCGGATATACTCAAGGGGACATTGATATGTGGACTGAGTCTCTGGCTAGGGCTCTCACATCTGTTGGTCTGGGTCGTGAAGATGTAATTCAGGTTAGTTATGGCTATGGGCTATTCACCGGGGGGCTCGGTCTCCACTACGGTGCAGAGCGAATTGGTGCCACGGTGCTTCCCACGGGCGCCGGCAATACTGAGCGTCAGATAGAGCTAATGCAGGATTTAGAAAGCACTGCTATCGCCTGCACGCCTTCTTATTTCCTGCACATGAGCGAGGTTGCGCAGAAGATGGGCGTGAGCATCCGCGATGACACAAAACTTAAAGCAGGCATCTTTGGTGCAGAGCCGTGGTCTGACGAGACGAGAAAGCGGATTGAGGACTCCACAGGCATTAAGGCGTATGATATATACGGAACCAGCGAGATGAGCGGTCCCCTCTTCACCGAGTGCCATTTACAGAATGGTATCCACATCTGGGCGGATTTGTTCCTGCTTGAGGTAATCGACCCGGAAACAGGAGAGCAAGTGGAGGATGGCGAGCGTGGCGAACTTGTTG
>QEXZ01000176.1 GCA_003160755.1 Methanomicrobiales archaeon | reverse complement strand
GCATGAGCTTACGATACGAACAGTGCGGAGTTTAGGCGATGCCATAACGGACAGGGGTTTATACGAAATGCCCGAAAAGGGTGTTTTCGTTAAGAAACTTGATATGCTGCTTTTAGAAGGTAAAATAGACATCGCCGTGCATTCCATGAAGGATATACCTCTGGAAAGGGACGAGCGGTTAGAGACGTCTGCGGTTTTACCTCGTGATTCTCCCTATGATGCGTTAGTGTCGAAGTATAGGTTGGAGCAAATGCCTGAGAATGCGGTGATAGGGACGTCAAGCGTGCGCAGAAAGTTTCAGTTCTTGAATTACATGGGTGCGCGAGAAACAAACGTAAGGATAAAAGACATTCGCGGTAATGTAGACACGAGAATCGAAAAGTTCAAAAGAGGCGAATACGATGGTGTGATTCTTGCAGAAGCAGGATTTGAGCGGTTGAGGTTGGATATAGATTATGAACGGCTTGATTGTGACCCGTTTGTACCTTCGCCAAATCAAGGTATCATTGCAGTGGTTACGAGAAAAGAGTCAAAAGAGAGCGAGATTTTGAGCAAGATAGACGATGAGAGGACGAGGATAGAAGCAGAGGTGGAGAACGAAGTATTAAAAGTAATTGGCGGTGGGTGTTCGCTTCCCGTGGGCGTGCACGCACATACCCATGCCCGTGGTAAGAAATCGGGAGATAAAATTGATTTATCTGTTTATGTTCATGCTGGTGCAGGTGCAGGTGGTTCGCGTGAGGATTATATTTTGGAGAAGTGTGTGCTGAGTAGGTATAAAGACAAGGACAAAAGTAAAAGTTTGGAAGAGGCGAGAAACTTCACGCAGAACTTAGCTCGGCGTTTCCTCGGCTTTTCTCAGCCACAAAATGCCGAAAACAAGGGCACTGGAAACGACTGCTAACACATAGGCACCAACGCCAACTGCAAGCCCTATCGCAGCCATGCACCAAAGACTCGCTGCTGTTGTTATTCCATGAACATGACCTTTTTCCGCGATTATAGAGCCCGCACCAATGAATCCGATCCCCGCGACAATACCGGCAGCTATCCTTGCGGGGTCCATATTGAAATGATGAACTGAAATTATCGTGAATAAACATGCACCAAGCGAAACAAGCGCGTGCGTTCTCAAGCCTGCGGGCTTGTGCACTATCTCCCTTTCCGCACCTACCAGTATGCCGAGCACTACGGCCAACAGCAATTGCGCTATCATCTCAATATCAACGGGTGGCATATTCGTTGTATATAAAGTGTAACTTCCTTCTATTTAAGACACCGATTTACACAAATTAAGCGAGTTTAGAGGTTTAGCTCGTTAGCGGCTCAGTCCCTTTGACCAAACCGCTAAACCGCCAAACCGCTATATTATCATCTGTGTTAATCTGTGTCTATAATTTGTTTTCTATTTTCTTGCTTGTTTTTATTATGTCATATTCATCATATATAGCACCCACTATCTCTTCCAGAAGGTCCTCTAAACAGATCAACCCTTTTGTTCTTCCCGCAGCGTCCACGACAATGGCGATGTGGAATTTACCACGCTGGAATTCGTCAAGCAGGTCGTCCACCCTTTTTGTCTCAGGTACAAAATGAGGACGTTTCATGAGTTCGCTTAGCGAAACTTTGCCTTTTAAATTTGTATTTCCATTCGCGGTTATCAGCAGGTCTTTAGCATATAAAATGCCCACGATATTATCCTTTGTGGCTTTAAAAACGGGAATTCTCGAGTATCCACTCGCTTTTATCAATTTCACTGCAGAATCCACGGTTTGATTGACTTCCAGGCAAACCATATCCTCCTTTGGTGTCATCACGTGCTTCACCACGATTTCGTCAAGCCTTAGCACACCCTTCATCATCTCCCTTTCGTCCTTTTCAATTGCTCCTTCTTCTTCTCCTATGTCCAGCATCGTCTCCACCTCCTCCTCGGTCATTAACTTTTTCCGATGCCATTTCATACCCAGGAGCTGCTTTTCAAACGCGGATGTGATCACCGAAAAGACATTTGTAAGTGGCTGAGTAATAGAAACCAAAAACGCTATGGGCTTGGAAATGATCATGGAAAACCTTTCCGACTGGTGAGCGGCAATCATCTTGGGCAGAATTTCACCAAACGTGAGGATTAAAAAGGTCATCACGCCGATTGCAATGACCACACCGTGTAATCTACCAAAAAAGTCTATTGCGAGAGAAGTAGCTACTGCTGAGGCTGCAATATTCACTATATTATTCCAGACGGACACAGTAGTGAGTACGGCTTCAGGGTCGCTTGCCAATTTATCTATCCTCTCTGCTCCTTTCACGCCGCGCTTTAACAAGGCCCGCGCTCTTAGTTTTCCTATACCAATCAGCGCGATTTCCGAGCCGGAGAAGAATCCGGATAAGACCAATAGTACAAACAGGAGTAAAAGCTTCGCAATAAGCCACTCAGACACCTTTTTTCTTTTCCCCTCCCATTATAATGTATAGCGTGTCTATTTAAAAAGCTTTACTTTATCCTTTGCATTATTTCTCGCACATACTCATCTGCGTTCAGGTCCACCGTGTCGAACTCCGAGAACTTCTTTATCACGTGCTCTTCAATCGTTCTGAGTCCTCCTTCGTTCCGAGCCTCCATCCGGAGGATAATCACGGGAGAAGTGTTTGAGCGGCGCACGAGTGCCCAGCCGTTTTCCTGCACAAACTCTATCTTTACGCCGTCTATGTCGTTTCCCGCTTCATCTGTTCTTCTTTTGTATTCCCCACGGGTTTTTACCGCAAGCGCACGGTAGTAGTTCTCCACGGCATCGGAAACCCGCTCCTTCTCATCATCGCTCACCACGGGAATCCGTATCTCCGGCGTGTTCACGTATCGTTTCAGAAACTCCGCAAGCATTTCGTCAACCACGTCCGTTTTTCTTTTGCGATGTAATTCAGCAGCGATGAGCAGTAAAAGTTCAGAAAAAGCGAATACCGCATCGTCTGCACGATTGTTCTTTGCGAAGTACACGTGCCCTGACATCTCGCCACCTGCAACTGCACCAACCGCATCCATCTTCGTCTTTATGAATGAAAATCCGGTCTTCCATTCTACGGGCACGCCATCATTCTCCGCGATTATCTCACGTATCGCATCCGAGCATTTGGTATCATAAACAATTTTTGCATTCGGGTGTTCTTTTAAAATGTGTTTGCAGAGCAGAGCAAGGATTTGTTCGCCGATTATGTTCCACCCACCCGGCGATACTGCGCCTGCACGGTCGCCGTCACAGTCGGAGGAGAGACCGATGTGAGCATTTTTACGCTGCACTTCTGCAT
>QEXZ01000175.1 GCA_003160755.1 Methanomicrobiales archaeon | reverse complement strand
GGATAGACGACGATTGGTACATTGGACGACTGAAAGAAGTTCCTGGTGTATTTAGCCAAGGCGAATCCTTGGAGGAGTTAGAAGAAAATATCCGTGACGCATACCGCTTAATAAAATGAAACCAAGAATTTTATGTAAAATTAATGTAATAATATCATTCAACATCATTCGAGGAAGGGCACATGCAGGTCTTACATGCACTATGGGAGAATACGGTATCAGGCAACCTTTATCTCTGGACAGAATCTTCCGCTCTGCCACTGAGTGCTCCAGCACATCGTGGTCGGAAGCCTAAGAAGCCCAAACCAAGAGCACACCCGTTTGCTCTCGCTGGAGATGAGCTAAAAGAAGCTATCAGAAGCATTTGCGAACAAACTTTTTTAACGTCAGCGAAGCATTTTGATCAAACTTTTTTAAAGTTTGAAACGAAAACTTTTCTCTTACCCTCCACACAGAAAGGTCCACTGCCGTCATCGTGGCTAATTCGAGAAGATGAGGAGGATTACAGCGCGGAGCAAGCAACCGGATTAGCGGGATGGGATATTGAGACATTGACTTTCGACCCATATTTAGCATTTGATTTCTTACTCGGGCTGCCGGAACAGCCTCCTCGTGGCTTTGATTTCGGCGGTTCACTCCGCTTCTGGATTGAAGCAGCCAGGTTCTCACTTGAACTTATTGCGAGGCAGCAGTTTGTACCTTCAATCCGAGAGGATAAACGTGACGATTCCACATCCTTTCGTGCTGCATGGGCGGTGGTGATTACTGAAGAGGGCGAAGAACGAGTGCGTATGCTGTCTGAAGCGATGCCGCCAAGCTGTCGAGCATTTCAAAACAAAGATAAATCGCATCTGGCATCACCAGCAGACCTGGTTCTGAGTTTTGTTAATCGAACCGTTGACGCATTTATACGCAAAAGTTTAGTTTCTACTTCGCTACTTCCACCTCGTCGTGGTCGCCGTCCCAGAGTTGTCCCCTTACCGGAACAATGGCTTCAAGCTCTTTCAACTGATAATCCTGTTCTTGTGGCGTCACCTGAAGAATTAAACTCCTTTTCCACTGAGATGCAGGCATGGTTCGCTCAACTTCGACCTGCTGCACCGGATGCACCGTTTCGCACTTGCTTTAGACTTGAGCCGCCTTCAGATTCTGGCGAAGAAGGAAATGGGGAAGGATGGGAAGTTCGTTTTCTTCTCCAGGCAAAGGACGACCGTAGTCTACTGGTTCCTGTGGAGGCGGTATGGAAAACGAGGTCAAGCACGCTTACTTTTCTCAAACGTAGGTTTGAAAACCCACAGGAACAATTGCTCGCCGACCTCGGTAAAGCATCCCGACTTTTTCCTGCTATTGAGACGAGTTTGCAAACCGCACGCCCAGTGGGACTGGAACTGGACGCAGAGCAGGCTTATTCGTTTTTGCGGCAGTCCGCTTCTCTTCTGAAACAGAGTGGTTTCGGCGTCCTTCTCCCATCGTGGTGGGAAAAGCCTGGTGCACGTATGGGTGTAAAACTCAAGCTGAAGCCTGCATCCGTGAAGGATGCAAGCGGCAAAGTGGCAACTTCTGGGCTTCTCGGCGTCAAAGGGATTATCGCTTATGACTGGGAAGTGGCTATTGGAGAAGAAACGATTTCTGAAGCGGAATTCGAGCAGTTAGCCTCTTTGAAAGTGCCTCTGGTTCAGGTACGAGGGCAGTGGGTGGAGTTGCGCCCAGAGGACGTGGAAACGGCAATTGAATTTTTCAAGCATAAACATCGCAGCGGTGAGATGACGCTTGGCGAGGCGATGCAGCTGGGGTTGGGCGCAGGGAGTGAGGATGTGGAAACAGAAGTAGGACTTCCCGTAGTGGAAGTGGAGGCAGAAGGCTGGCTCGAAGATATGTTAAGCAGTCTTTCTGAAGGAGCTAAGATAACATCCATTAAGACGTCAAAAACATTCAACGGCAAGCTCCGCCCTTATCAGGTAAAAGGCGTTTCCTGGCTCGCATACCTCAATAAATTTGGGCTTGGCGCTTGCTTGGCAGACGACATGGGACTGGGGAAGACAATCGAGCTAATTGCCCTTCTTCTGCATGAACGCTCCGGTGCAGGAAAGCGAGGAAAGAAACAGGCACCAACACTTCTAATCTGCCCCATGTCAGTAGTGGGCAACTGGCAAAAAGAGGTTGAACGTTTCGCGCCATCGCTAAAAGTCATGGTTCATCATGGCGCTGATAGACTCAGGGGCAAGAAGTTCGCGCGGGATGCGAAAAAGAACGACCTCGTCATCAGCACTTACGCACTGGCACATCGAGACGAAGATACGCTTTCTGCGGTTCACTGGCAGCATGTCGTACTGGACGAAGCGCAGAACATTAAAAATCCCACTGCTAAGCAGACGCAGGCGATAAAGAAGCTCAAAGCAGAGCACAGAATCGCACTCACCGGGACGCCAGTAGAAAACCGTCTGTCTGAGCTCTGGTCTATCATGGACTTCCTCAATCCAGGATACCTGAAATCCGCACAGCATTTCCGCACTAATTTCGCCTTACCAATCGAGAAATATCGAAAAAAAGAGCGTGCAGAAATACTTCGTCGCACAATTCAGCCCTTTGTCCTTCGACGTGTGAAAACCGACCCCAAAGTTATCAAGGATTTACCTGAAAAGATGGAGATGAAAGTTTACTACAACCTCACGCGCGAGCAGGCATCGCTTTACGAAGCTGTGGTTGCGGAGATGCTCGAGAGAATAGAAAACTCCGAAGGAATCGAACGTAAAGGACTGGTGCTTGCTACTTTGATGAAGCTAAAACAAATCTGCAATCATCCTGCTTTGTTCCTCCAGGATGGCAGTGCATTAGAAGGACGTTCAGGAAAACTCGCTCGGCTGGAAGAGATGCTCGAAGAAGTACTTGCAGCGGGCGACAAAACACTGATTTTCACGCAGTTCGCGGGAATGGGAGCTATGCTGCGGCACTATTTACAGGAGAAATTGGGGTGCGAGACGCTATTCTTGCATGGAGGCACACCAAGGAAGCAGCGAGATGTTATGATTCAGCGTTTTCAAAATGACTCTCAAGGACCGCCGATATTTGTTCTTTCACTCAAAGCAGGCGGATTTGGACTCAACCTGACTGCTGCGAATCATGTCTTCCACTTTGACCGATGGTGGAATCCCGCAGTTGAGAACCAGGCAACGGACCGCGTGTTCCGCATCGGGCAGAAGAAAAACGTTCAGGTTCATAAGTTCGTCTGCATCGGCACGCTTGAAGAGCGCATAGACCAGATGATAGAGCAGAAGAAGGAACTTGCAGAGTCTATTATCGGTGCTG
>QEXZ01000174.1 GCA_003160755.1 Methanomicrobiales archaeon | reverse complement strand
ACTTCCACGCCTACCACTCGCTCATCTTTCTCCACATTCATTAACCTCACACCTCGCGTGTTCCTGCCCTGGGTGGGGATGCTCCGTGCAGAGATTTTCGTTACCATCCCTTCAGAAGTGGAAATTATCAGGTCGTTATTGTTCCTTACCTGTTTTATACACACTACTTTTCCTGTTTTTTCTTCAACTTTAATTCCAATTACGCCTTTACCACCCCTGTGCGTTTCTCTATACACATCTAACCGCGTCCTTTTTCCATAGCCCTTCTCCGTTATCGTAACGACTTTTTTTATCTCTTTCGACTCACCGTAATTCAAGTCTATAGCGTCTATACTTGCTATCTCATCACCCTTTGCCAATCGCATTCCTCTTACACCTGCGGCATATCTGCCCATCTCTCGCATTTCTTCCTCGTGGAACACGATTGCCTTACCGTTTCGCGAAGCGATGACAATTGCGTTTTTTCCCGTGTCTGCATTGTGGCGCTCGTCCTCACGACCCAACTGCAGCTGCGTCTGCGTCTGCAGGCTCGGTAAGGGCTTAATCAACGCAACGTCAGCTAACGAATCGCCCTTTCTGTGGTCAACCTTAACTGCAACGATACCTGTGATGCGTATGGATTTCAGATTAGCGAGAGTGCTTCTTTTTACCACGCCTCGTTTGGTAGCGAAAACGATAAACGCGTCTGTCTTTGTTCCCGCAGCAATAGCTTTGTCCAGGTCTTCAGGAACGGGAATTAAAGCAGCGATTTTCTCCTTTTCTTCCTGCTCATCCACCGGCAGCATCATTTCTTGTGGGTTTAAGCTCAGTCCCGGGATGTTCACCAACGGTCTGCCTTTCGCATGTCGGCTGCTTGGCGGGATCAGGTATGTTTTCACCTGATATGCTCTGCCCAACTCAGTAAATACGATGAGACGTTCCCTTGTAGAAGCACGTGTGAAATTGACCACCGCATCGCCCTCTTTCTTTTCAAGTACGGTTATTCCCTTTCCTCCTCGTCTTTGCCGCTTAAAAGCGTTTGCAGGTAATCGTTTCACGTAATCACGCTGCGTAAAAAACAGGATTACCTCCTCGTCCTCTATAAAATCTCGCTCGCTTAACTCCACCATCTCCTCCATTTCTGTCCTTCTCGCATCGCCGTACTTCTTCTTCAGGTCTACTAGCTCTTCTTTTATAACGTCAAATACTCGTGCTTCTGATGCCAATACCCCTTTTAACCAGCCTATCTTCGTCTCAAGCTCAGCCCGCTCTGTTTCTATCTTGTCGCGCTCCAGGGCGCTCAACCGCGACAGTTTCATTTCCAGTATCTCTTTCGCCTGCTCCTCGCTAAGTGCAAATCGGTCCATCAGAGCGCTTTTAGCGGTTTTGCTATCGCTTGATGCTTTTATTAGCTTTATCACCTCGTCAATACGCGATATTGCGATAATCAAACCCTCCAATATGTGTCTCCTCTTTTCTGCACGTTCTAATTCATATTGCAGCTTTCTAATCGTTACCTCTTTTCTGTGCTTTATGTAGCATTCAATCAGCTCCTTTAACGTTAATACCCGCGGCTCGCCGTCCACCAGCGCGAGATTGATCACACCAAACGAGGTTTCCAATTGTGTGTGTTTATACAGCCGATTCAAAACGATAGACGCATTAGCGCCAGTTTTTAATTCTACCACAATTCGCATGCCCTCTCGGTCGGACTCATCGCGCAGCCCGCTAATGCTTTCTAACCGAGACCGCTTTGCAAATGCCGCTATCTCTTCCACCAGTTTGCTTTTATTCACCTGATACGGTATCTCGTGTATGATAATTCGCTCCCTGTTTGCCTTTGTTTCTATCTCCGCCTTTGCTCGTATTCGTATGCTGCCTCTGCCCGTCTCATACGCACTCTTTATTCCCGCGTAGCCAAAGATAATACCGCCAGTAGGGAAATCAGGAGCTTTTATTATTCCCCTCAACTCATCTATGCTCACTTCTGGCTCGTCTATCACTCTTATTATACCGTCAACAACTTCTGCTAAGTTATGTGGCGGCATGTTCGTAGCCATACCAACGGCAATACCTGAAGAGCCGTTTATCAGCAGATTAGGTAGTTTCGCAGGCAGCATCTGCGGTTCTTTCATCGTATTGTCAAAATTAGGACCCCATTCAACCGTGTCTTTTTCGAGGTCAACAAGCATCTCCTCCGCTATTTTTGACAGTCTCGCTTCGGTATATCGCATTGCTGCAGCGGCATCGCCGTCAACACTGCCGAAATTACCCTGACCATCGACTAAAGGGTATCGGTAAGAGAAATCCTGCGCCATTCGCACCATTGTGTCATAGACGGCAACGTCACCATGAGGGTGGTATTTACCTAACACGTCCCCTACTATCCTCGCTGATTTCTTATGCGGTCTATCGTGTCTGACGCCAAGTTCATGCATTCCGTATAAGATGCGGCGATGGACGGGTTTCAGCCCATCACGTGCATCAGGAAGAGCTCGGCCTACAATTACGCTCATCGCATAGTCCATATACGAGCTCTTCATCTCGTCTTCCACACTAACTTCTATTACTCGCTCACGTTCTTGCTCTGCCTCTACCTCTTCTTCTCCTTCATGCGCGTTTTCGTTCATTTCTGTGATATGTTAAAATTGAAGGTGTTTGAGTAATAAAAACACTTTTTCTTTTTAGAAAACACTTTCTTTCTAAAGAAAGAACCTGTGCTAAGAAAGGATTTTTCTTTAGTAAGGGTTTCTTTTTTAAAGAAAAGTTTGTGCTAAAAGAAAAACAAATACTATGTTCTTTTGAAGAAAAAGTTTCTCGTGGAATAAACCCTTTCAGGGTTTTCGGGGACGTGGGCAGAGCCCACGATGTGTAATCTTGTGGTTAATAATTTTTAGAGTGTCTATAAACGTAAACATAAAGAGGCGTGAAAAAGTGAAACTATGGACGATTGGAACAAGTAACAGGAGCATAGAGGAGTTTTTGAGTTTGCTCGTGGCATATCAGATAGAAGCGATTGCGGATGTGAGACGATTCCCCAGGTCAAAGCACAAGCACTTCGAGCAGGCAAACCTAAAAGCGAGTTTGAATCAGAGCGGCGCAGAATATCATCACGTTACCGAGCTCGGTGGCTACCGAAAAGGAGGGTACAGGAACTATATGGAAACAGAAGAATTCAGACGGGGTCTGGTTTATGTTGAATCGCTCGCATCCACAAAAAGAGTGGCAATTATGTGTGCTGAACTTCGCTACTCGCAATGTCATCGCAGGTTTATCGCTGATGCGCTTACACTGCGTGGGCATACGATAATGCACATAATAGACGCGA
>QEXZ01000173.1 GCA_003160755.1 Methanomicrobiales archaeon | reverse complement strand
CGATGTCTAATGTCTCCTCAATGCTCCTGTCCTCGTTCCTGTCCTGTGTAACAAACCGCTTCTCAAACTCATCTGCGAACTCCAGATATTTCCTGTCTCTACTTGTCAACGCCTCCTCACCTACGACCGCAACCAGGTCACGCATGTCTCTTCCTTCTGCATAACCTGCATAGAGCTGATTAGATACACCTGCATGGTCTTCTCTCGTTCTTTCAGGTCCTATTCCCTCATCCATCAGTCTTGACAGCGAAGGCAAAACGTCCACTGGCGGATATATGCCTCGTCTGTGGAGGTCGCGAGAAAGAACAAACTGCCCTTCGGTGATGTACCCTGTAAGGTCAGGTATAGGATGCGTTATGTCGTCATCAGGCATGCTTAGAATAGGTATCTGCGTAATCGAGCCTTTTCGTCCTCGTATTCGCCCTGCGCGTTCGTAATTCATTGACAAATCGGTGTACATATATCCCGGATAGCCTCTTCTTCCCGGGACTTCCTCGCGTGCCGCTGCTATTTCACGTAGTGCTTCGCAGTAATTCGTCATATCCGTGAGAATAACGAGAATGTGCATATCGTATTCGTAAGCGAGGAATTCCGCCGTTGTCAATGCCATTCTCGGCGTTATCACTCGCTCAATTGCAGGGTCGTCCGCTAAATTAAGAAATGCTACTATTCTTTCGATTGCTCCCGTGCGTTCAAAATCACGCATGAAAAATGAAGCTTCCTCGTGTGTAATCCCCATCGCGGCGAACACAACAGAGAACGGCTCTCCCGTGCTCAGCACCTTCGCCTGTCTCGCTATCTGCGCGGCAAGGGCGTTGTGCGGCATCCCCGCACCGGAAAATATCGGCAATTTCTGCCCGCGCACTAACGTGTTCATTCCGTCAATGGTGGAAATGCCAGTTTGAATGAACTCGCGTGGATAATCACGTGCAGTAGGATTTATTGCTGCGCCTGTAACAGACAGCCGGTCTTCGGGTATCACTTCCGGCCCGCCGTCAATCGGTCTGCCCAGACCATCAAAAAAGCGACCCAACATATCTTGCGAAACGCTTATCCTCATTATATCGCCCGTAAATCGCACTCTCGTCTTTGCCGTGTCTATCCCGCTGGTGCCCTCAAAGACCTGAACCACTGCGAGCCCTTTACTCGCTTCCAACACCTGCCCCGTCTTTTCTTCTCCTGCCGGCGTTACTACCTTCACTACTTCTCCGTACGAAACGCCCTCTACTCCTTCTACAACAATCAAAGGACCTGCTGCTTCTCTTATCGTTGTGTATTCACGCGCTGAAGTATCTACCGCCATTTCTTTTCACCTCTTTTTTAATTAGCATTATAATCAACCCGCTTTCAATTTAACATTTATCGCTTCAAACTCATCTTTCATATCCTTCATTATCTGCTCGTATTTCTCCCGGAAACCTTCATTTGGCACATATTTCATCCTCGCTATCGCGTCTTTTATTTGCATCCCCTCCAGTTTCTCTACCCGTGTGCCTCCTTCTATCGCGTCCATTGCACCGTCATACCACTGAAGAACGATTTTCGCCATCAGATATTGCTTTTCCAGCGAGCAGAACGAGTCTACCTCGTGGTATGCGTTTTGCTGCAAGAAATCCTCCCTTATCATACGAGCCATCTCTAATGTGCCTCGTTCACGCGGTGGAAGCGCATCCGCACCAACGAGCTGGACTATCTCCTGCAGTTCTGCCTCCTTTTGTAATAGCCCCATCATCTCTTCTCGCTGCTCCGTGAAATTGGGCGCCGCAGACTTCGCAAACCACTCGCGGAGGCTACCTAAATAGAGTGAATAGCTACGCAACCAGCTTATAGCGGGGAAATGTCTCCTATCTGCTAAAGAAGAATCAAGAGCCCAGAAATCGCCCACCACTCGCAACGTGTTCTGCGTCACGGGCTCCGAGAAATCACCTCCCGGTGGCGATACTGCTCCTACTACCGTTACAGAACCTATTCTTTCCTCTGAATCGGGGCATAACGTCTTTACCCTGCCTGCACGTTCATAGAAGTCCGCTAATCTCGTGGCTAAATACGCTGGATAACCTTCCTCTCCCGGCATCTCCTCCAATCTACCCGATATCTCTCGCAGTGCTTCTGCCCATCTTGACGTGGAATCCGCCTGTATCGCCGCGTCATAGCCCATGTCCCGATAATACTCGGCGAGTGTTATTCCAGTGTAAATAGACGCTTCTCGTGCTGCAACTGGCATATTAGATGTGTTTGCAATGAGCGTTGACCGTTCCATCAGCGTTTCACCACTATAAGGGTCAATAAGCTTGGGGAAATCCTCTAAAACCTCTGTCATTTCGTTACCTCTCTCGCCACAGCCGATATACACAATGACTTGTGAGTCCGCCCATCTCGCCAATTGGTGCTGCATTACCGTTTTACCGGTCCCGAACCCACCGGGAATAGCTCCTGTGCCTCCTTTTGCGATTGGGAAGAAAGTATCATTAATACGCTGCCCGGTCAATAAAGGCACCTCAGGGTCTAATTTCTCCTTGTATGGTCTTCCTTTCCTCACAGGCCATTTCTGCATTAGTTTCAACCCCACGTCCTCTCCTTCTGTTTGTACCCTCGCTATAGTATCTTGAACGGTAAAATCACCTTCTTTTAACTCTAAAAGCTTCCCGTGCACTCCAGGTGGCACGAGAATTTTATGGGTTATCACTTTTGATTCTTGAACCTCACCCAAAATAGCTCCACCTACTATCTCTTTGCCCTCCTCTGCAGTAGGCACCGGTGTGAATTTCCATTTCTTCGCTCGGTTGAGCGCATCTACAGACACCCCCCTTTCTACATAATCCCCCACCTTTTCCTTTATGTCTTTCAGGGGTCTCTGCACACCATCATAAAAATTCTTCAGTATTCCCGGCCCAAGTTCAACGGATAAGGGTGCTTTTGTCCGTATCACCGGCTCACCGGGCTTCAAGCCCGTTGTATCCTCATATACCTGAACATACGCAGAATCGCCATCCAACCTAATCGTTTCCCCCAGTAATCCCTCTTCCCCCACTTTTATCACTTCGTACATCTCGCATCCACGCATCTTATCTGCAACAACTAACGGACCTGTAATTTTTGCTATCAATCCCTTTTCTCCCATTTTTTTCTCCCTCTTTACTTATCCTTTCTAATGCTTCATCCTTTTTAATTTTAATTTTAACTTTAACTTAATCTTTTTTAAAAAATCTAAACAAAAAAAATGGTTGAGATAAAACCCTTCAAGGCGACGATACTGAACCCGAAACTGGAAAACCGAGATGAACTGGTTTGCCCTGTTTACGATACAATTGATGCACACCTTTACGAGCAATATT
>QEXZ01000172.1 GCA_003160755.1 Methanomicrobiales archaeon | reverse complement strand
GCGGCATTAGAAGGGGAGACGATTTTGAGTGAGAAGGATTTGAAAGAGCCGTTAGATAATCTGGAAACGGCGTTGTTGGAAAGTGACGTGGCATTATCCGTAGTGGAGGAGCTGATTGCGGGTGTGAAGGGTGAATTAGCAGGTAAGAGGAAGAAATGGGGTGTGAACACCGTGAAATTGGTGAAAGAAGCAATAAGAGATGCGTTGGTAAATGTTGTTAACGTGGACAAATTAGATTTTGATGAGTTCGTGGATAAGAGCGAGAAGCCCGTAAATATCGTTTTTGTCGGTGTGAACGGCACAGGAAAGACAACGAGTATCGCAAAAGTGGCGAAGAAGTTGCTTGGAAAAGGTCATTCGGTGGTGCTTGCGTCTGCAGATACGTACAGGGCTGGCGCAACTGAACAGATAGAGGAACATGCATCTAACCTGGGGATAAAAGTGGTGAAGCATCAATATGGTGCAGACCCCACAGCAGTTGTATACGATGCAGTGAAATATGCAGAGGCAAATAAGATGGATGTGGTTCTGGCGGACACTGCAGGTAGGATGCATACAGCCGTAAATCTCATGGAGCAGTTGAAGAAGATATGCAGGGTGACAAAGCCAGACCTCGTGATATTTGTGGACGAAGCGATGGCTGGGAACGATGCAGTGGAAAGAGCGAAGAAATTCGATGATGCCGTGGGAATAGATGGTTCCATTCTGGCAAAGACGGATGTGGATGCAAAAGGAGGAACTGCTATCTCCATTGCGCATTCTACTTCTAAACCCATCTTATTCCTGGGTATGGGTCAGGGATACGACGATTTAGTGACGTTCGATACGGACTGGCTCGTGGATAGGTTATTAGGAAATAATGATAAGGAGGCGAAAAATGTATCCTGAAGAATATAGAAGTATCATTTCGGGTTTGATAGACGCAAATGAGGACATAAAGACGCTGCTGGGTTTGTTTTATCAGCTAAAAGGCTATACCACAGAAGAAGCGCTTGTGAAAAACTTTCGGGCGATGACAGGAAAGGAAGAGGATGACTGCGGGGTTTTGTTGAAATTGCTTAGAAAAAAGAGCATCATAAAAATAGGCGCTTATGACGAGTATCTGTGCCTGTCGGGCTATGAAGCGATTTTCGACAGGTTTGCCGCCGAATGTTCGCCACCGCCAGGGGATTTAGCGGATTATATTGATAAAGCGGTCTTAGATGAAGGAGAAAAAGCGAAACTAAAAATGATAGAAACGCTTTTGAAAATGGGTAAACACGGCGCTGGCGGATTCACGCAATATGCGATTATAAAAACCGCCATTGCAGAAATGTTTTCGCCTGCGGTCTTCCAGTCGTTAGAAAATGAGTTTATCGCACGTAATCTGTGCGTGTATGGAAAAAAGCAAACAACTGAATTTCTGGCGTTATATCAAAATCAGCGTGAGGATACAATAGAGGAAGCAAAGGAAAAGTTAAAAGAATGGAAAACGAACAAACTCACGGAAACACTGCGAAAAACAGTTGAAAAAGAGATAACCGAACTTGTAGAGGGTGCAAGGACGAAAATGATGAGTGAAAAGCGAAAAGAGAAACTCGCTGAGACGCTTAGCATTCCCGAAAGTGAAATGATAGGGGATACATTTGGATATTTCAGCGGATTCTCAACGGATGGCTCTTTTTTGTTTAGCACGGGCAATGCGCTTGTAGAGCATGATTCACTTTACATCGTGGTTACAGATAGCTTATCAATATATGAAGCAATAGAATGGAAAAACTTTCCCGTGCTTTTTATTACCGAGCACATACCGAAATGGATAGACAAAAGCAAATTTGAAGCGGTGTTTAAAGATGCGTATCCAAAATTATCTGACCGGGAGATAGCAATAGCTGTGCCGAACGAGGTCGCATACACGAATTATAAGCAGGGACTTCTTCTTGAACTCGTAAACAGGTTGGGGATTCGTAAGGTCTGGGAGTTGTGATTAAAACTTATTAACCACAGATTACACAGATTTCCACAAGAAAACAGAAAATAAATTATATTACAGACACAGATTGACACAGACAAGATGAAACGAGCAATGCCGGGCACTGTCTAAACATATAGTGATTTATCACCGCGGAGAGCGCAGTGTACGCAGAGTTTTGAGACGGTTTCAATCATTGCTTAGGTTTCTGGTGTCTCTGCGTTCTCCGTGTGCTCTGCGGCGAATTTTAAGAATCTTGTGGTTGTGGTTACTTTTAGGAAATACTATAATTTAGTGCTGAATCGCACTTTTATCCACAACACGCTCAGGAATAATCTTCTCCACGCCCGTTGTGAAACTCTTTATCTTCTCTATGAACTTCTTCTTCAGCTTACCCGCTAAAACATGCTCAAGCACGTCCTCTATAGATACCACCGGTGTTATTTTCACCTTATCTTTATACCTATCTTCGATAAGCACATCATTCATGTTCGCTTGAGGAATCAGCACCTCTTTGATACCTGCCTGTACCGCTGCTTCCACCTTTGGCGTTACTCCACCCACGGGCAAAACGTCTCCTCGCACGGACAATGAACCCGTCATCGCTACACCCTGATTAACCGGAATGTTCTCCAGCGAGGAAATAACAGCAGTAGCAATGGAAATAGAAGCGGAATCGCCCTCCACACCTTCGTGCGTGCCTACAAACTGAATATGAATGTCTTTCGTGGATATGTTCTTCCCGGTGAACTTCTTGAACACTGCGGAAACGTTTTGCACTGCTTCCTGCGCTATTTCCTGCAACCTACCGGTTGCTATTACCTTACCTTCCTCCTTCGATTGTGCAGGTGTAACCTCAGCCATTATGGGGAGCATCACACCCGAATCCCCCACTACCGCGAGTCCATTTACCCTGCCCACCTCAAACCCATCGGTTTTGAATAATTTGTAATCCTTCTTGTGCTCCAGATATTCATCAGCCACTTGCTGCTCCACGGATTTAGCCATCGCCTTTCCATTTATCACATGCTCGCCGGTTACGTATTTAGCACCTTCAGCACGAGCTATATCCCCTGCCACTCGCACCAGTCCACCCAGGTCCCTCAATATCAAGGTAAGGTGGCCTTTTCTACCTGCTCTCCTCTTCGCTTCCCTTAATATCTCTTCCACACCCGTTCTATCGAAATGCGGTATCTTTTTGTCTCGCTTCACCTCTTGAGCAATGAATCGGACAAGTTTTCGCCTGTTCTCCTCCGTATCGTCCATCGTATCTTTCATGTATATCTCATATCCATATCCCTTTACTCGAGAACGAAGAGCGGGATGCATACCTGCCACGGCATCCAGATTACCCGCAGCGATCATGGTGAAATCACAAGGCACGGGGTCGGTCTTCACCATAGCCCCTGCACTTCTCTCTGATTGTCCCGTTATCGGATACTCCTTCTCCTGCAATGCGGTAAGCAGGTTCT
>QEXZ01000171.1 GCA_003160755.1 Methanomicrobiales archaeon | reverse complement strand
AGGTTCCTGAATCGTATCATGCAGAGATATTGGATTTTATATACTTTTTGGAAACCAAGAAACAAAAAATGGAAACGATGATTGCAAGTGAGTCAGCGCTAAAAAAGGATTGGTTAAGACCGGAGGAGGATGAAGCTTGGCGAGATTTGTAAAAGGGGACATAGTGGTAGTCCCTTTTCCTTTTTCGGATTTGACGAGTGCTAAAAAACGTCCTGCTTTAGTAATTGCCGAGTTAGAGGGGGATGATTTGATCCTTTGCCAGATAACCAGCCAGCAGATTAGGGACAGGTATGCCATTTTGATAGATGATAGTGACTTTTCTATATAAGCTATTCTATACCATCCAATATTTGATAAAAGACAATAAATACGTAAAGAGGTTTTTGAAATGGGAAAAATAGGTGCGGCGGGATTGGAATTGGCATTACAAAGAAGACCTGCACCTGTTATAGTAGCCGTAATGAAAAGACTGGACATTCACGAGGCGAAACGAGCAAAGGAAAGTGGAGCGGACATATTAGAGTTGAGAATTGACCTTTTAGAAGCCGAAGAAAAAAGTGTAGCGAAAGTGAAAGCATTTGTTGCAATGCTAAAAAATCCGCAGTCCTCAGTACAAATGCCGGTAATCATAACGAACAGGAGAAAGGAGGAAGGTGGCGCATTTACAGGCACAGAAGCCGAAAGAATAGGGATGCTGAGCGACATTCTCGAAACCGCGGCTGCGGAGGAAGAGCTGGTAGACGCAGTGGACATCGAATTCTTTTCGCCCGCAGCAGGGAAACAGGAGATACTGAAAAGGGCAAAACGCCGTCACATACCTGTTATTTCCTCTTTCCATGATTTTAACGGCATGCCGCGCCGCGAAGATATATTGGGGATCATCACGAGTATGTATAAAGAAGGAGGCAGCATTGCCAAAATAGCGGTTACGCCGAAGACAGTGAACGATGCGTTGCTGCTGTTAGAACTCACGCAGAAACTGTCAAGCGAAGGGAAATTGGTGGTAACCATCGGAATGGGTCGTATAGGGCGCCATCTGCGAGTGATAGCACCGCTATACGGGTCTGCATTGGCTTATGGATTCATAGAAGGGGAGAACGAAAAAGAGGAAGGAGTAGCTCCCGGTCAGTTCAGTGTGAAGGAGCTGAGGATCATGATGAACAAATTCCAGTGGAATTTTGAGCAGACAACAAATGAAAAAAAAATCCAAGTTCCAAGCACCAAATCACAACCAAATCCAAATATCTAAATTCAAAGTTCAAAACAAAAAGGAAAGTGAGATGATAAAACTTTTTTCTAAAAAAATTCATGCGCAAGGATTTTTAGTAAAGTTTTTGCGAAGCAAAAACTTTATTTCTAAGCGAATTTATTGATTCTATGCTTTTCATTCCCCTGAGTCCTAATATCTTTCCTATTTCTTCTCTATACCTCTTCTCCACCTTCACACCCTCACGCTCAAGCAGTGCAACCAATTTTTTGTTGTATCTCTTTCCCGCTCGGTCGTAGTCGGTTAGTATGGCCACGCAGGTGTGTCTGCGCCTCAGACAATCAACGAACTCAACATGTGAAAACCCGGAGGACGAATACATTGCTATTTCCTTTGTAATGCCTATCTCTTTCAACGCTTCTTTATCATGCATACCTTCAACCACAACGACATCTACCGAATCGTCCATCTCTTGAACCACGCTCGCCAGTTCCGTGTACGTTTCGTGATCATCCCTCCATATTGTTCTATTTGATTTGTTGTTCATGTCAATTTCCACATTTGTACTCCCCTAAAAAATTTATCTTATCTCATACTTTAAAAATTATATATGTGTGTGCAATGAAAAGAGTAATGACCATTGGGGGTTCGGATTGCAGTGGCGGCGCGGGAATACAGGCAGACATAAAAACGTTTTCCGCTCTGGGTGTCTATGGCACTTCCGTAATCACTGCCGTTACCGCTCAAAACGCATCCGGCGTGCAGGCGAAATACGAAGTGCCTGTTGAACTCGTGGAATCGCAAATACAATCCATTATGAGCGAAGCGAGCGCCAAAGGCACTACCGTGGATTATGCGAAAACAGGTATGCTGTATTCCAGCGCAATGATAGAAACGGTTGCGAAACAGCTCAAGAGACATAAAATCCCTTTTGTCGTGGACCCCGTGATGAAAGCAGGTTCCGGCGGGATTTTGCTGGCTGATAATGCGTTGAACACGCTGGTCAAACTTCTTCTGCATATTTGCGTGGTTGTAACGCCAAATGTTCCCGAAGCCAGCGTTATTTCCGGGTTGGAGATAAGGAATAAGGAAGATGCGAAGGATGCAGCCGTAAAGATACACGAACTTGGCGCTTCTGCAGTAATCATAAAAGGTGGGCATCTCGCACAGGAAACAGCAGCCGGTAAAGCAACAGATTTGATATACGATGGAGAGTTCGAGGAACTAAGCGGCGAATACATAAAACCGGAAAAGGGGAAAATAATACACGGAGCGGGATGTTCGTTTTCCGCGGCTCTTACTGCTGCACTTGCTAAAGGCGAAAATTTGCGGCACGCAGCGGCATCAGCAAAAAAGTTCGTGCATGATGCGATAGCAGGAGGCGAAGAGCTGTCAAATATGATAGTGCTAAATCAGGCACGTGAGTTGCGTAAGAACGCAGACCGGTATTTCGTGCTTGAAAACGTGAAAGAAGCGGTCAGGAAACTGAAGAGCATTTCTGATTTTAAACGTCTCGTTCCTGAAGTTGGAACAAACATAGGTATGGCAATAGAGGGTGCAGAAAGCGAGCGTGACGTTGCCGCCGTGGACGGCAGAATAATCTCCGCGAAAGAAGGGATATATGCAGAAACAGTAGATTTTGGTGCGAGCAGTCACGTTGCCCGGATGATATTAGCGATGATGGCGATGACAGGCGCCAAAAACAGAAGAAGCGCCATTAACATAAAATACTCCGTGCAAATAATAGACGCGTGCAAACGAGCAGGATTTGTGATTTCTTCTTTTGAACGTGAACACGAGCCGACAGGTGTGAAAACAATGGATTGGGGTGTAAGAGAAGCGATAAAAAACCTTTCCTCAGAAGGGCGGCAGCGGCGGCAACAGGAGGTACCTGACGTGATTTACGACCTCGGTGCGGTTGGAAAAGAACCAATGACGAGAATTTTTGGCGATACGGCACTGGAAGTAGCATCAAAAGTGAACAAAATCATGGATGCTCTGGAGTAATATAAAACTTTGGCTGAGGCGGGAAAATCATCGTTAGGGGTTGAGCGGTTGAATTGTTTAGTTGGTGAGTTGGTGAGTGAATGAGAATCATGATGCTTTTTCTGAATTTCTAAATCTTTATTTGTTTTACGTTTGCTACCATTAAATACAACTGAATTGCTTCCTTCTTTTTAACCGATTATAAACCCGTTTCCTCAAATCAACATCGAAAAAG
>QEXZ01000170.1 GCA_003160755.1 Methanomicrobiales archaeon | reverse complement strand
CGAATTATTATGAGATAGGAAAAGAAGGTAGTGGGATATGCCATCAGGTAATGATAGAAGAGGGATTTGCCGCACCGGGCAGACTGATAATAGGTGCGGATTCGCATACCTGCTCTTATGGCGCCTTAGGTGCTTTTTCTACCGGGGTTGGCTCGACAGAAGCCGCAGCAGCAATGGCCGCAGGGAGATTGTGGTTTAAAGTTCCTGCGACACAGAAGTTCGTGATAGACGGCGAATTGAAGAGATACGTAATGGGGAAGGACATAATTCTGCATATTATTGGCGACATAGGCGTTTCAGGTTCTCTATACAAAGCACAGGAGTTCTATGGCACGGCGATAAACAATTTGTGCCTTTCGGACAGGATAACAATCTCAAACATGGCAGTGGAAGCAGGAGCTAAGGCAGGGATTATCCCCCCCGACGAGAAGGTATTTGAGTTCTTGAGCGATAGTGGCAGGCTAAGAGGGGACTATAAACCCGTTTATGCTTCGGATGCAGAATACGAAGAAGTATTTGAATACGATGCCTCTGAAATAGTTCCAACGGTTGCAAAACCTTTTTCGCCTGACAATACCGTGCCTGCGAGCGAACTGGACGTCCCTATTGACCAGGCTTATTTAGGGTCCTGCACAAACGGTAGAATCGAGGATTTAAGGATTGCTGCGGAGATGTTGCGAGGTAAAAAGGTGAATCAAGAAGTGAGAATGATTATGATTCCCGCGAGTAAAAGGGTGTTTGAGCAAGCGATAGAAGAAGGTTTAATCCAAATCTTTCTCAAAGCAGGGGCTTTTGTTTGTGGTCCTACCTGTGGCGCCTGCCTGGGTGGACACATGGGCGTCCTCGCATCCGGGGAACGATGCATAAGTACGACGAACCGAAACTTTATTGGGAGGATGGGGCATAAGGATTCGGCGGTTTATTTGGCGAATCCCGCAGTGGTTGCAGCTTCGGCAGTCGAAGGGAAGATAACCGACCCGACGGAGTTGCAGATATGATATTAATCGAAAAATACAAGATAAACCACGAGATTACACCGATTTTCGCGAGAAAACTTTTTAATATATTTGGGAAAAGTTAAAAAAGAAAACTTTATATAGTGGATCCGCGAAACTAGTTATGTAGTTAGTTATGAGGCGCATGTAAAAAGAAGAGATAAAGCAAAAAGGAGGTGAAAAATCATGAGTAAAATAAAATACACATCTGCATTCTTTGCGGTTGTTTTGGTGATTGCGGTCGTTGCGGGGATCGCGGTTGGAATGGAAGACTCTGACCTATTTGGAGACATGAAACAACAGGTGGGCCGATACAATCAAAATGTTGATGGAATTCCATTTGTGAAGACTTTTATCGGCGAGGAGAGAATACGCTGCGAAATTTCTCTTAACAATGGGACCGAGCTTATCATTGGAATTACAACCGACGAAGACGCAAAAATCACAAGCTTTGAAAAAGGTGAGATCTCTGACCCAACGATTAACGCATCTACCAATGAAAACACCGTTCGCACTATAATGAATTCCGATGATCCTGTTTCTGCATTTCAGGATGCGTTAGACTCTGGAGCAATAACATTTGAGGGCGTTGGACTGGGTGACAAAATAAAGGTTGGGGCGATGAAAGCAGTACTAAAAATAGCGGGTTTCTTTATGTGATTGCACGGATACGTGTAAAGAGAGACGTTAGTAGTTTGGCCTGCTCAGAAAGACTTAGAAGGTTAGCATTAGGATAAACTGTGGGCGATATAAAAGTAAGAATCTGGAAGTTCGGCGATGATGTGGACACCGATCAGATAATACCCGCGGAATATCTGACGACCGGTGATGCGAAGAAACTTGCATCTCATGCTTTCGCTAAGGTGCGACCTGAATTTTCAAAAGAAGTGAACGAAGGTGACATCATCGTGGCAGGAGACAATTTCGGCTGTGGCAGTTCAAGGGAGCATGCACCACGCGCATTACTCGGTGCAGGTATAAGTTGCGTGATTGCACGGGGTTTTGCGAGAATATTCTTCAAAAAATCCGTAAATATCGGCTGCATCTGATCGAAGCTGATGTCTTCGATAAGATGGAAAATGGTAATGAAATAGTTAAAAAGCAAAAATGGTAAAAGTATCTTTGGATTTGGAAGAGGGTTTGCATAAAGCGATAAGAAAGAAAGCGATAGACAAAGGGATAACAATGAAGGCACATATAATTGAACTTATCGAAAAAGGGAAAAGAGTAGAAGAAGCCGAGGATATAGAAAAGCCTGAAGAGTAGGTGGCTACTGCATAGGTAATTGTTGTACAAAGGTAGCTAGTTATTATGTGGATGACGGGGGTGGTTAGATGTATCCAAACCGAAGGCATAAAAGAAATTGAAACTACAAAGGGGTGCGAAACGGTAAACGTTACGGTGATTATCCGAGTTCAAGTGCATGTCGTATAACACAGATTATATGACGCGCGTATTGGAAAACGGCTTAAAAAAATTTATTCGCAATTCAAAGGGGTTTTAGACGACTTAAAATATTATATGACATAACGTAACGTTAGGGGACCAAAAACCGAGCGGATTATATGACATTGGGGTGGGCTATTGCGATGCTTTTTATATCTTTTATTACCTTTAATCTTTTGAACATAAAAATGTAATTGTTACAAATGGTACAAATATAACAAGTGGTGTAGACACTACAAGAGATATTAATATAGGCGATGCAGTAATTCCAAATATCAAAGTTGCATCCGTATTTACATTCTCAGCGATTTTTTCAGCCATCTATAATGAACTTTATTATTGATGCCTTTTTCGTTTGTTATATCGCAAATATGTGTTCGATTTTGTTCCTGGTAGAGGCTGTCCCGCAATTGCTTTTGGCACTAAAATTTTCGCTTCTTTTTGAATTTAAAGGTCTATTTGCCTTTCTTTTTCTCCCGTTTTTGTATTGTTAGACAGCCTCGGTAGTGAAAAAACAATTAATTCTTCCTCGAAGTATGCTTTTCTGTTTCAGATATACGCCAATTGTGAGAGGGGGACTTAAACCTTTGCTCTCACGCCCCAGCCGGGAGTCGAACCCGGGTCTTGGGCTCCGCAAGCCCAAGGGATATCCACTACCACACTGAGGCTTTATTTTTGTATATTCTTAAAGTATAACTTTCTCCTATTTAAGTTGAGACATGGATTTATTTATTTTCTCGTTGTATATAAAGTATAGCTTCTTTCTATTTAAGACACTGATTTACGCAGATTTATTTTAGTTTAACCATGTTGATTCTTATCATCCATCTGTGTTAATCTGCGTTAATCTGTGTCCATAATTTGTTTTCTGTTTTCTTGCTGTATATAAAGTATAACTTCTTTCCATTTTTTCCTTTCTTAAGGACAATATGGAAGAAGTGGTTGTCACATCGGTTATTCTCTTCCCTTTTCTCCTCTTCTGTCTCTCAGCTATTCAAGA
>QEXZ01000017.1 GCA_003160755.1 Methanomicrobiales archaeon | reverse complement strand
ATCCAGCACGTTCCAGAGCGACAATTCAAGATGATACGGTATTACGGCAGTTATTGCCGTAAATGGAAATCGAGATATAAACGCTATCTATCACATTCAAGTATAAGGCAGTACGAACTCGTGGATTTTGGCAATAATAAATGGCCAAGATGTCCAAAATGCGGGACACAAATGGAATTCGTAATGTTCTTCAAGAAAGATCCGCCTCTACTATCTGAAAAATGGGGATTTGGTACTAAATTAGACGATTGGAACTACCTGTGTGCTAGTTAAAGGACTCTAAATTTCCCCGAAGGGGTTTTGTTCTTGTGATGAGACTTCTTTCGCACTCTTATCCTTTGATACAATATTTTTATTTTATCATGACACTTTTTGTATATGGGATGAATCGCTCTCCATCCCTTTACTATAAGAGAAGGTAAAACAAAATTGGAAGGACTATCGCAAGTTTATTGGTAAAAGTTTAAAAAGGTTTAAAGATGACAAAAGCAGTAATTCTTGCAGGCGGATATGGAACAAGACTTAGACCACTTACATTTACCACACCGAAGGCTATGATTCCTTTGGTGAATAAACCCGTAATAGATTACATAGTAGACTATCTGGCTGGCTATGGCTTAAAAGATATCATTATCACCATGCACCACCTTAGAGAGAAAATGATAAATCATCTCACTAAAAGAAAAGATTTAAATGTTTCATTCCCCGAGGAACCCACCCCTTTAGGAACTGCAGGATCAGTAAAAAACGCTGAAATAACTGATACGATGTTGATAATACAGGGTGACAACATCACTGACATGGACATAAGAAAGGTGCTGGAGTTTCACGAAGCGCATGGTAAACTTGTGACCATTGCCCTTTTACCCGTGTCTAATCCGTCTTTATATGGGGTAGCAGAGATAGAAGCAAATGGGAGGATTGTGAATTTTAAAGAGAAACCATCGCCGAGTGAGTGCTTCTCAAATCTTGCGAATACGGGATTGTATGTTATAGAGCCCGAGGCAATGAGCCATGTGCCGAAAGGCAACGCATTTGATTTCTCTAGGAACCTGTTTCCCATACTGGTACCAAAAAGAGAGGTTTATGGTTGCGTGGTTGAAGGATTTTGGACAGACATCGGTAGTCCCGAGGGCTACATGGAAGCGAGCAGGTGGATAGTGAAGGAAAAAGGATTTGATTGTGCGGATACTGCGGAGATAGAAGATAGCGAGATTCGTGGTGACGTTGCCATTGGCGAATACGCAGAGGTAAAGAATTCAGAAATTCAAGGTCCCGCTGTGATAGGAGACTATGCAAAGATAATAAAAAGTAAAATGCGTGATTCAATAGTTTTTTCCGGGGTGACTTTGCATGAAACCTCATTAAGTAAAAGCGTGGTCGGTGAGAACGCGGTGATAAGAAAAGGAGAAGTAATGGATGCTATCATTGGGCATGCAATGAAATAAATGAGGTGCAAGAGCAAAAGAATCGAGAATTTAGCCTTTTACAAGCCTACTCTTAAAAGCAACGGTGAATGGCGATGTAAAACGGTTCGTGAGGATGGAAGGGAGTGAAAAGAGAGTTTTTTAATTTTATTTTTGTATACCCGTGGAGGATGGTTTTTTATAGAAAAAGAAGGAATAATAGCAATAGTTGATATGGGATCGGTTGCGATGAGCTTGGAAGAATTCTTAGGGATACTAACAAGGATTGATTATGAGTCAATAGAACATCAATTTAGCGGAGACGTAAACGATTTTTGTGAGTGGATAGTAGATAGATATTTTCGAAGATGAAAAGTTGTTAGATGGAATGAAGCTGATAAAGCATAGGAAGCAAGCAAGGAAAAAGCTCATTGAAAACGTGAATAAGCGAATAAACTTTTTTTTTATATTATAATCCTATAATCAGTAGATATTCACAACGTGGAAGATAACAAAAATAATAAAATCGAAAACTTTATAAAGGGTTGGATAGCTATATAAATTAAAATTAATAAAATCTATGGGGGTAAGACAATGTCTGAGGTGTACGAAACCGAAAATAGAGAAGTCGGGCAATGGCGTAGATTTCAGGGTACTGGTAGATGGGCCATCATGCCCTCTCCCGAGAGGCAAAAGAAACCTGAAGCGTATTTAGTAAGAGAGAAACAGGATTTTGATGAGAAAAAGAAAAGGAAAGAGAATTGTCCGTTTTGTGCAGATAATCTGAGCAAAGGGCTTGCAAAAATAGAAAATCCTGAAGAACCAAGAGGAGCAATTGTAGAAGAAGGCACAGGTGGTATTAAATGGTTGGGTGAAAAGGATTTTAAATTATTATCTAGAAGAGTTGAGAACCGTGAATGGAAGACCTGTGTCATTAAAAATCTGCATCCTGTTCTAAATTGGATGGCGCCTGAGACCATTCTCCAACAGAGGGGTGATCGTCCCTACATTTTTGCAGATGGGTTGGGAATTTGTGACCTTATTATCGAATCTCAAACCCATTCCAAACCCCTTGGAGTCTTAGATAAAGATGTATGTGAAAATGTCATCTTAACTTATTTGCGTAGGTTCAATGATTTACAAGAAGGATATCCTCGCCTTGAGTATATTTCCATCTTTCACAACCATCGCATGGAAGCAGGCGCAACGATAGCACACTCCCACACTCAAATTTTTTCCACTCCTTTTGTTCCCGCCCATATAGAAAATGAGATCTCACAAGCAAGAAATTATTTTGAAGCGGTAGCCGTAGGTAATTGCCCTTTTTGCGATATGATTAAGAAAGAGGAACAGAACGACGAAAGAGTACTCAGAAAAAATAGAAGCTTTATTGCTATCACTCCATTTGATTCTGGTTCCCCATTTGAGATTTGGATCTTGCCGATACGCCATAATCTTTCATTTGGTAATGTTAATGATCCTGTTATCGGTGGGAGAATACTTGAAGGAATCAAGGAAGACGAGATTGGTGAATTGGCAGATATTTTGACCTGGATCTTGGGTAGATTATATGTCTGCGTGGACGATCCGGGTTATAATTTTGTGATTAGCACTTCGCCATTGCACTTTGCGCCTAATGTTGATAGATACTGGCATTGGCATATACGAATAGAAACACAAAGATTGGATGTTCCAGCAGGATATGAAATGGCTTCACAAGTTCGTGTCAACAAACTTCCACCTGAAAGTGCAGCTATGTTTTTGAAAAATATGGGAAATCTGTTTAAACAGGAAGTGGGTAACATATTCCAGAGAAAGCCTGAGGATATTGAAAATGTGCTCAGTGTTATAAAGCGAGAGTTTGATGGAGGGTTGGATTTAAGTAATGAGCAAAAAAATATTCTAAGAACAGCCGCTAAAGCGTTCCAGTTTTCGGAGTATTATACACAGAAAGAGAAACAGAAAGATGCTGGTGAACTAGCGAAAGGAGAGGAAACAATCTTGGATCGAGCAACTTCTTGGGCTTCTCAATGAAATAAATATGATCTGAGTAGCCGGGAAGAGTTATAATAGTCTGGAGTATGGCCACCTAGAAGAGAGCAGGTGGATATTGGAGAATAAAGGATCTGAATGTGCGGATACCGCAGAGATGGGGGATGGTAATATGCAGGGGAACGTTGCCATTGGATAACACGCAGAGATAGGGACCTTTATAGTGGGCATTTTCTCCGAGTCGGAGCTTTTTCTACATCAGTATAAAACATATCAGTGATTCACGTGATTCAAGTCTCATAGGGATGCCTATGAGAATTAGCAAAATCAAAGTTTTGAACTTTCTCATGAGATGCCAAGTTGAAGAGGGGGTATACAGACAATAACATTGTGAAAATAACTAAAAACATCTCGGTATTGTCACGAGTTCTGAGAAAACAGATAAACTATTGAACATCTACCGATTCGGCTTTCCGCCAATTGACCTATCTAGAGCAACGAACGATCCCCATTACTCGCGACAACTTCGTTTTAATCAACTAACGGCTCAAAAAAAAAGCCCTTAGGAAGAATGTCTGACATCCTTCGAGAGATAAATGATAAGCTATTGCAACATTGGAGAGAAAGTATCAGTAAATCCCACTGAAGAACTACTTACCCTATTGAACGAACACATAGACCAAAATTTTATATAATTAGACATTTAAATTCTTATAGGACGGAATTAGCGTTCTGGTACAAATGAAAATAAAAGCAAAAATCGAGATAAGCGGAGCAAGGGCGGTTTTGGTAGCGAAGTCGTTAATGCCTGACAATATGAACAATATGAAAACAGTGATAAAGGAGAACCGTGTGGCGACATATCTCGAAGCCGAAAAAATAGGGTCGCTAATCGCAACTGTGGATGATTATCTGATGAATGCAAAGGCGGCACAAGAAGTGGTAGAGATGGTGGTGAGTCCATATAATAACCACAAGATTACACATCGTGGGCTCTGCCCACGTCACCGCAAGCCCTGAAAGGGCTTATTTCACGAGAAAAAGCAAAAATCAAGAAGTTTGAATCGTTTTTCTTCTCTCTGATTTCTGGTCTGGGAGTTAATCTTGTGAAATCTCGTGGTTAATAATTTTCGGAATGACTTATAAATATATTTATAAGTCCACGAGATATTAAGTAATTACGATACGAGAGTGGGCCAATGAACATAGAATTCCAGCTAAAAGCCGAGCTTAAATGCAGCGGGAGTTTAAGTGACGCTGTAAGTTCGTCAGACCTGACGGAGTTTGTGAACTATTGTAATGAAGGCGTATTAAAAAAAGGTGCACCCCCCGGTTGCGGTGCTGAAATTAAGAGGTGGGACGTTGCCGGGGAAAAAATTGGGCTGAAAATCGTCTCTGATAGGTTTGTGAGGGCGCATGATGCACTTTTCAGATTGAAGAACGAGTTTGGTAAATTTTTAGGTAAGCACCGAATAGGGATAAGAGGTATAGAAATAGAGGATTATGAGATAGGAATAGAATGGGAAGAGGGATTGAGAATAAAGAAATTACCGTTTGTAAAGGAAATAAAACAGGAAGAAGGGAGATTGCGTCTTTTTCTGGATGTGGACGAGTATGCGTTAGAAAAAAGGATTCCCGATAGAATATTGAGGCTATTGGAGGATAAATGCGAGGCGGCAAGGTGGAAAGGCAAAAGTGAGCACTGGGAATTGCTGTTTGAAAGTGGCAAGCGAGATTTTTATTTCGATAAAGACCCTACGGAAGAACTGATAAAGCGAGGTTGGATACGGCATGCGGCGGGAAGAGGGCAGTGGATATACGGACCGCAATTAACGAAGATATTCAGAGCTTTTGAGCGTGCCTTGCTGGAGGAAGTGTGCAAGCCGCTGGGATATGAGGAGATGATTTTTCCTAAGTTCGTGCCATGGGACGTGTGGAAGCGTTCAGGACATGCAAAAGGGATTTATCCTGAGGCGTATTACATATGCACGCCAAAGACGCGAGACCCCGAATACTGGGAGGAAGTGATGGACTATTACAAAGTTACGAATGAGGTTCCCCTCGACATGATAATGGATAGGATAGAGCCCGTGGGGGGGATGTGCTATGCGCAATGTCCGCCGTTTTGGATTTTCCTGCAGGGTAAGACAATACCCGATGAAATTCTACCAATAACGGTTTTTGACAGGTCAGGAACTTCTCATCGCTATGAAAGTGGCGGGCTTCATGGCATAGAGCGGCTGGATGAGTTTCATCGTGTGGAGATAGTATGGATAGGGAAGAAGGAGCAGGTAATAGAACATGCGAAGCAGCTACAGGAAGGATACCATCGCATATTCGATGAGTTTATGGACATTGAGTGGCGCGAAGCATGGGTAACACCATGGTTCATGGCGCAGGAGGGAAAAGCAGGTCTGGCAGAGTTGAAGGAAGTGGGAACTACCGATTACGAAGCGGTCCTGCCTTATAGCGGGAAATGGCTGGAGTTTCAAAATGTGAGTGTAAATGGCAATAAATATCCAAAAGGGTTCGGCGTGAAACTGCAAAGTGGCGAGGAATTGTGGTCTGGGTGTTCGGGTGTTGGGCTGGAGCGGTGGGCTGCTGTTTTTCTCGCACAGAAAGGTTTTGAATCGCATAAATGGCCTGAAAAGTTCAGAACTATCGTAGGTGAGCTGCCTGAGGTGTTCAGGTTTTTATAAAATAAACCCTTTTCTTTAAACCTTTTAAGAAAAGTTTTATCAACAAACTTTTTTAAAAAGTTTGACCAAAAATGCTTCGCAGCTTCGCTGAAAAGAAAAGCGTTTTCGGAAAAGAAAATTAGTTGGTGAAGTGATTAGCATGAAAGAAGAGGTAAAAGAGAAGGAGAAGGAGGAAATACTGAGGATACTGGAAGAAAATGCGCGGCTAAGCGATAATGAGATAGCGAAGATGGTGGACATGGATGAAGGCGGGGTGAAGAGTATCATATCAGAATTAGAGAACAGCGGAATTATAAGAAAATACAAAGCGTTGATAAACCACGAGAAAGCCGGCATAGAAACCGTGCAGGCGGTAATAGACGTAAAAGTCAGTCCTGAAAGGAACACGGGTTATGATTCCATTGCGGAACGAATATCGCGATTTCCAGAAGTGAAGTCCGTGCGATTGATTTCTGGCGAGTATGACCTTTCGGTATTGATACAGGGGAAGACAATGCACGAGGTCGCGTATTTTGTTGCAGAGAAGATAGCGCCTTTGGAAGGGGTTCGTAACACGGTGACGCATTTTTTACTGAAAACGTATAAAGAGAATGGCGAGATGTACGAAGAGGAGGAGAAGGGAGAACGATTGGCAGTAACACTTTAAAAAAACACTTTTTCTTTTTTGTGAAAAAGGAAAACCTGTGCTAAAAGAAAAAAAATAGTTTCTTTGGTGAAGCTTTCATTCTTAAAGGAAGGTTCATCCCAAGTAAATCACAAGAAAAAGAAAAAAAAGGCATGATGTCAGACAGAGTAGCAGATAGGGTGAAAGGTCTAAAGGGTTCCGGGATAAGGGAGTTCTTTGATATCGCGCAGCAGATGGAAGGAGCGATTTCATTGGGCGTCGGCGAGCCGGATTTCGTAACCCCTTGGAGTATACGGGAAGCGTGCATATTCTCGTTAGAAAAAGGTTATACCTCCTATACGAGCAATTGGGGTCTGCTGGAGTTAAGGGAGATGATTTCAGACAAGGTTTATACGGATGATTCCGTGTATTACGACCCGGAAGGAGAGATACTCATAACAACAGGCGTAAGTGAAGCATTCGACCTCGCCGTTCGTGCTATCGCTAATCCCGGCGACGAGGTGATAATTCACGAGCCTTCTTATGTGAGTTACAAGCCCTGCACGCTATTTACTGGCGGGAGTCCCGTCTGCGTGGATACCGGGGTTGGGGACGAATTCAAACTGAGGGCGGAAAAACTGGAACAAAAAATAACTGATAAGACAAAAGCGATTATTTTGAGCTATCCTAACAACCCCACGGGCGCGGCACTGAGCAGAAAGGACGTGGAAGAGATAGCAGATGTGGTGACCGAGCACGATTTGCTTGTTATTTCGGATGAGGTCTACGGCAAGCTGACTTATGATGGCAAACATACCTGCTTCTCATCGCTCAACGGAATGAAGGATAGGACGATACTGCTGAATGGTTTCTCGAAGGCGTATGCAATGACCGGATGGCGATTAGGGTATGCAGCAGGGAATAAAGACATAATAGAAGCGATGATGAAGATACATCAGTATATAATGCTTTGCGCGCCGATTACGGCACAGATGGCGGCGATGGAAGCTTTGAGAACCAATGACGAAATGGAGCAGATGGTGAGCGAATACAACCGTAGAAGAAGGTTGATGGTAGAAGGACTGCGAGAAATAGGGCTGAGCTGTTTTGAGCCAAAAGGTGCATTTTATACGTTCCCGTCTATTGAGAATACAGGTCTCACGTCGGAAGAGTTTGCGAAGCGACTGCTTTTAGAGGAGAAGGTAGTGGTAATACCGGGCAGCGTATTTGGTGCTTCGGGGGAGGGTTTTATAAGGTGTTCTTATGCAGTATCGCAGTATGAAATAAAGGAAGCTTTGAAGAGGATGGGAAGGTTTTTGGAAGGGCACCGTGTGGTGTAATAGTTTTTTGCCTCTTCTCTTGCATCACTCAGCATCACGGTATAAGACTTGATCTCACCGCCCACCAGAGTTTTTAATCCCACAGCGATATCTCGCCCGACCCACCGTGCCCTTATCGTATTTCCCTTAACCAAACCAAGTGTTTCGGATATTTCCTTGCCTTCCATCCTCTCTGTAGTCGAAATTATCATATTTTTTCACCTCTTTTTATTCTTTTTCTTTAATCTCCTAATATTTATAAGTCACGGACCCTGTTTTGCAAAAGCAAGGCATCTTTTAGGCGCATAATTATAATTAATTAAAAATTTTAATTTTTATTGGGTATATACCATTGTTCATCTAAATACTCATCTAGTCTATTTAGGTGATTAAAATAAGGTCCTCTAATAAATATCTTATGAGTGGTTGATATTGGAGGTTTTAATGTAATCGATTCAACTAAAACTGAAGAAAGGTCATCAAGATTATCAATAATCTCTTTAGTAATATATGAGAATAATGCCAATAAAGATACAAGACCATTGTTTTTGACTTTCTCTTTTGGCCATACATGACTTAATTTAGAAAAAGTTGGGTCATTTTTATCAACAGCAAAGCCATCATCATCGCAAAAAATGTATTTTACCGAGAGCCCATTATGATATATTTTATCACGTATTTCTCGAAATATTAGAAATAATTTGGCTGTATCATTATAATAGTCGATTAAGGAATCTGTTAAATTGTATTTGGTTTTTAAGTCTTCTTTGCTTTTTTTAGCCATACTTGCAAAACTTGGTTTTAATTGATTTTTAGTTTCAATTTCCCATAAACTTTTGATTATAATTTGTAATAAATCATACAAAGATCTAATATTTCCAAAAAAGCATTCGATTTCTGTAGCTATTAAAGAGCTAACAAACAAATCTTTTGTTTCTAAATAATGAGCATGAAGGATGAAATATTTTTCAAAGAAAGCACTACAATTAAAAATATCTTCTATAATATCTTCGATAGTACGAATTATTGTATCATAGGAATAATTTTGCATCAAAACATTGATAAAATTTAAATAAATATCATTTCTTTCATCAAATTTCGATTTACCATAATAATACGATTTACCGGGTTCAGCCCAAATCCACGTTAATTTGTTATCCCCGGTGGGAACGTGCATAATAAATCCTTTTTTATCCTCATCAAAATACGGTGCTAAATGAACTACCCTACCATCTGATGGTATATTATCAACATATGGTATGTTTTGCAATTCTTCTTTTGATACTTGTCTCATGTATTATCTTTAAAGGTATGTATTGCTGCCTTTCCCACCTCGCCGAGCAACACCTTCCACCTATATTTCTGCGAAACGACCAAGTGATCGGTCAGCAATGAGACGGTATGCCAGTCATGCCTGAGATCGCTTCTTGTCCTTCTCCCTATTTTCGCTTCCACTTCGCCCATCACTCTTTAAGTTTAAGGTAATCAATAAAATTGGTAAAACACTATAAAAGCTTTTTGGTAGTTTTTCTTCTCGAAAATATTTGATATACGAGCACCATTCAAGGTGTTTTTCCGTAAACGCTTTTTCTAAAAGGGTTTAGTTGATAAAATAGGCTCATTTAAAAGAAATTTCCTTTGATCAAACTTTCTTTGTGAAAGAAAGTTTGTGTAAAAATCCGTGTAATCGGTGTAATCTGTGGTTACAAAAGGGCTAAAAATCGTTTCTTCTTGTTTCGCCTGCACTCCGAACAAAATTTTCAGCAAGCCCGGTATAAGAAGCAGCATGTAGATGAGCAAAAGAAGCAAGGCAGTTCTTTGATATTATGCCATCCATTCCATCTTTTATACCTTCCCCTCTCAGCATTTTATAAGCAAAAACAACGTTTGCCGGGTCTTCTAGTATTATTTCAGAATGATGGAATTCATGGCCTTTAAACCTGCTGCCTCTTTTACCTAATATGCAATCCTTCCGAATTTCTCCCTGCACATAGTTCACGACTCGCTTCTCTTCAAATCTCACCGACCCTTTTATTACACCGCACATCTCAAAACTGCCGCCCTCATCCTTGTGGAGCTCTGCCCTGCGACCGCGCAACCCCTGCAAGGGCTTGTATTCGAGTTGTTTCATCAAATACATCAATCCACCGCATTCGGCATATATAACCCCATATCCATCGTAAAAGTCTTTGATTTCCTTCCGCATTGCCCGATTCGCTGAAAGTTCAGCCGCATAAATCTCAGGAAAACCACCGCCGATATAAACCGCATCTACCGCTTCCGGAAGATTCTTATCCCTTATCAGGCTGAAATACACGAGTTCTGCACCTTTTAAAGAAAGTAAATCCAGTGTGTCTTGATAGTAAAAATTGAACGCCTCGTCAAAAGCGACAGCGATTCTGACGCGTTTTTCAACCTGTTCTGTAAATATCGTTGCCTTCGGCTCATCAATAGCGGGGGCAGCATTTGCCACCGCCAAAAGCATTTTTGTGTCTATTCCTTCCTCTACCGATTTTGTTATCCCGTTTAAAACGCCATTGTATTCATTCCACCCTTTTCTACATTCCGTGGCAGTAATCAAGCCAAGATGACGCATAGAAATTTTCAGTCCGCTTTTACGCGGAACCTTACCAATAACTTTTAGACCTGTGTACTTCTCCACTGCGAGTTCCGCCTTCTCTCCATGCCGTTCACTCCCAATATTGTTTAAAATAACGCCAGAAAGCTGCACTTCGGGGTCAAATGTTTTGTAACCGTTAACAATCGCAGCGACGCTTCTCGTGATGCTGCCTGCATCAATCACAAGTATAACCGGGCAGTGCAGAATCTTTGCTATCTGCGCTGTGCTTCCCACGTCATCGTAATAATTCAGACCTTCGTAAAGCCCTCTCACGCCTTCTATTACGGCAATATCTGCGCCTTCGCAGCCTCTTATAAATATCTCCTTTATTACATCCGGCGACATCAAAAAACCATCCAGATTCCTTGACGGTCTGCCCGAGACCAATGTATGAAATCCCGGGTCTATATAATCAAGTCCTACCTTGAACCCCTGAACTTCGAGCCCTCGTGCTCGTAAAGCGCCCAACAGTCCAGTACACACGGTGGTCTTACCTGCGGAACTTCTGTCTCCTGCAATTAGTATCCTTGGTATTGTTATATAGTCCATAATTACACTTTTTCTTTTTTTTAGAAAAAAGAAAACCTGTGCTAAAAGAAAAAAATCACTTTCACCTTTATTATATAAGATAAAAAAGGTTTACTTAACACAATATAATGAAAAAAGAGAGAACCTTTTTGATGATAAAGCCTGAGAGCGTGGAGCGAGGCAATATTGGGGAAATATTAGGGCGATTTGAGAGGAACGGATTCAGGATAGTGGCGTTGAAACTCGCAAAACTGAGCAGGGAACTGGCAGAGAAGCAATACGAGGAGCATCGCGGGAAGGACTTTTTCGATGACCTGGTTTCCTACATGTCCTCTGCTCCAACGGTGTCAATAGTGATGGAAGGGGAGAACGTAATCGCGGCGGCAAGGGAAATGGCTGGGGTTACGGACCCAAAACGTGCAAAACCGGGAACTATAAGGGCTGATTATGGTATAGACGTTCAGCGAAACGCAATACACGCATCGGATTCCGAAAAATCGGCAAAACGAGAAATTTCCATCCATTTCGGGCAATTGGAATGATTATGGGCATTCCGAAAATTATTAACCACCAGATTACACAGATTTTCACAAGAAACTGTGGAGATGCAAGAAGTCAGAGAATAGAGGTCAGAATTATGTTTTCTATTCTCTGTTTTCTGGTCTTGTGTTAATCTTGTGAAATCTCGTGGTTCATTATTTGCAATTTGTTACATTATACGTCCACCGGATTTTGCGCAGATATGTTCCTCTTCTCCACCTCTGCATACTTCTCTATCTCTGCGATCAACGGATGTTCCCAGGAGCGGTCGTCATAAAGGAAAACGAATTTTGCTTTTCCCTTGTTTAGTTTCAGCAATTTCAATACATTTTCCAGTGCCACGGTCTTAGCATCACTATCCACTTCCATAGGTATTTCTGACTGCCCCACCGGGTAACTTTCCTTCAATTCGACCGGACAAGGTCCAAACGGGGGTTTAACAAAAAATAGGTGGTCATAGTCGTAATTTTCGTTTTCCAGCTCTTCTTCTTCTTTTGACGTTGACTTTGACTTTTTGGTTTCTGTCGCAGTTATCAACACATTCCCGGATAACTTGAACCGGTTCAGCCGGTACGAGTATCTCAATACCTCCGGTCTGTGCGCAGAAGCCGCACCGAGATAAAAGAACGGACGTTTTGTAACAGGGTCATATTTTTCAATCAACTCTACATACGCCGTTATATGCTTCAAGGCGTTCAGCAAAGCGGGATATGCCCTGCATCTCCTCTCGCATAGCTCCCACAGGCTTCCCTCCGCTATACTCTGCTTTACCGTTCGCATCTCCTCAAACGTAACCCACAAATTATGCGATGCCAGTAAATCCTCGCTTTCTTTTACCTCTTCCACACTGTAACTGGAACACACAGGGCAAGAACAGGGGAGATACCGCAAACTATCCACTTTTCTCGTCCCCCCCTCTGTCATGTATCTCTTCCCTTTTGCATATAATGCGTATGCGGCAGAATCGAAGAGGTCGCAGCCTAAAGCAACGGCTAAGGGGAAAAGCATAGGATGGCCAGCGCCAAAGAGATGCACAGGAGCATTCAACGGCAAATTCGTTTTCGACGCCACGATTATATCCACCAGCGTATCAAACTGGTGGGATTCCAACAGGGGCACCAAACCCCCTATTGCATACACGTCAAACCCGATTTCTGCAACGTGCTTTGCGCTCTTCCTGCGCAAGTCTAAAAAGGTGGAGCCCTGCACAACTCCCGCGAGCACTCCATTTTCAGTTTGAATTATGTTTCGTGCTTCTCGCATTCTACTGAGTGTTTCATCTAAATCCTCCTTCGCTCTTTTTCTCTTCACATAAGGCGCTGTTGGGATGTCCAGAGGCACACATACGTCAGAGCCTATACGCTGCTGAAATTCCAATATTTCTCTGTTGCTCACCTCCACGTCTTTATACTCCGAGAGTTGATAAGAGCCCGAATCAGTCATTATTGGCATTTCGCAGCCTAAAAGCGAATGAATGCCGTTTTTAACTGATGCTTCCCTCAAATTCGGCTTTTTATATATTATATACGCATTTGTAATGAGCATCTCAGCCCCGTATTTCTTCATTTCATCAGCTCCGAGTGACATAAGATTCGGATTTATCACGGGCATTATCGTCGGTGTCTCTACGACTCCACGAGGTGTTCGAAGTTTTCCTATTCTCCCCATTAAGTCCTTATGCAATATTTCAAATTCCATTTGCACACTTTTTCTTTTTTACAAAACACTTTCTTTCTACGAGAAAGAACCTGTACTAAGAAAGAGTATATTCTTTTGGTAAAGCTTTTCTTTCTAAGAAAAGGTTTGTGCTAAAAGAAAAAATGTACGTTTCTGTGAGAAAGAAAGTTTGTTACAACAAGGTATTTATATATACAGTATCGTATAAACATGGTGCACAATGTTCATCATTCAACACTATGAGCAAATCCCGTTTGTAAACCCGTCTTTGCTATACGATAGCTTGAGTGCTGAAGACAAGAGCGAGAACGGCGAATCTTACCTGTTGGAATCTCGCGAAGGGAGCGCTAAATTGGCAAGGTATTCTATTATGGGCTTCGACCCTGCGTTAAAATTCTCGGTGAAGAACGGCATTTTAACAATGAACTCATATTCATACGGCGATACGGTTCTCGCAGAAAAGATGAAGGATGCTGCTTCGGCTGCGGCTGCTGCGAAAGAACATGAAACTAAATCTCGGAATCCACTGAGCCTAATTGAGGATTTCCTCGGGGACCTTAAAATAGTAGGGAATATAAAAAAGGAAAGGTTTATCGGCGGTTTCGTTGGTTATCTTTCATACGATTACATCCGCTATTTTGTGGATGTCGGTGGGTGCGCAGTGGATACGCTGAAACAGCCGGATTGCGAATTTCTACTTACCAAAAAGAATGTTATCGTGGACCATAAGGCGAAAAAAGCTTTCCTCATATCTAACGAATTTTGTGAATCCCTTCCTTCAGAAAGCAAAGCTTTACCAACAACCTCTCTTTGGAACAGAAACAAAAATCATTTAGAAAAGAGAGATTTAGCAAAACAAAATTACCGTTTTAAGGGGTTGTCTTCCGATTTCACGTCAAACATAGAAAAAGAAGAATACGAGAGGAGTGTGAGAATAGCGAAGGAATACATTCGTGCTGGCGATATTCTTCAGGTGGTTCTTTCACAGCGGCTGGAAGCGGATTTTGATTCTGGTTCAGGTTCAGGTATCGATGGAAATCAGGGTGCTTTTGAGTTTTACAAGCGATTAAGCGAAGTGAACCCATCGCCCTACATGTATTTCCTCGATTTCGGTAACCGTAAGATAGTGGGAGCGAGTCCTGAGATGCTGGTCAGGGTTGAACCTGCTGCTGCGTTGAATAGAAGCAGGAAAGTGGAGAGCTGTCCGATAGCGGGAACAAGACGGCGTGGTGTAACCGAAAAGGAGGATAAACAGCTGGAGGTGGAGATGCTTAATGATGAGAAGGAACGTGCGGAGCATTTGATGCTTGTGGATTTATCAAGAAACGATGTAGGAAAAGTATCAGAATTCGGGACCGTGAAAGCGCCGAGGTTTATGTATCCGGAGAAGTATTCGCACGTGCAGCATATAGTAACGGATGTGGTAGGGCAGTTGAGGTCGGACAAAAACGAGTTTGATGCGTTGGAAGCGACATTCCCTGCGGGAACGGTTTCCGGAGCGCCGAAAGTAAGAGCAATGGAGATAATAGAGGAATTAGAGCCAACGAGACGAGGTATTTATGCAGGATGTGTAGGCTATTTTTCGTTTAATCGTTCGATGGACACTGCGATAACGATTCGAACTGCCGTGTTTGAACACGGGAAGGTGTATATACAAGCAGGCGCGGGGATAGTTGCTGATTCTGACCCCGAACGCGAGTATAAGGAGACGCTGAGTAAATGCGCGGGTTTGTTGGAATGCATGGCAATTCCGGGAGGTGAAAACTAAAAAAATGAACGTTCTAATCGTGGATAATATAGATTCGTTTGTGTATAACATCGTGCAATACGTGGGGATGCTGGGTGCCGAGCCGATAGTGGTGCAGAATAACGTGAATCTTAGTCATATAGAGCGGATTGTCAGGGAGAGGGAAATAGAGCACATAATAATTTCGCCGGGTCCGAAGACGCCGCGAGATGTGGGTGTCACAAATGAACTGATAAGGAGATTTTGCAGGGAAACAGAAACTAAAAAGATTTTAGGCGTTTGCTTAGGGCACCAGTGCATAGGTTATGTTTTCGGTGCGAGGATACGAAATGCGCGGGTGATAAGACACGGGAAGGTAAGTCTGGTGACGCATAACGGAGAAAACGTGCTGAAAAGGCTGAAGAATCCTCTTTCCGTGGTGAGATACCATTCTTTGGTGATTGATGATGGTAATGGTAATGGTAATGGTAATGGTAATGGTGGTGTGGGGGACTCATTTCCCGATTGTTTAGAAGTAACAGCGAGAAGTTTGGACGACAAGGAGATAATGGCAATCAGGCATAAAAACATGGATGTTTATGGTGTGCAGTTCCATCCTGAGTCGATACTGACTGAGGATGGATTAAAGTTGATACGGAATTTTGTGGATATGTAAAGTATAGCCATTCCGAAAAGTATTAACCACAAGATTACACAGATTTCCACAAAAATCTTTTTTTCTTGTTGTGCACGAATATGCCGTTCTCCGTACCTTCGTTCATTCATTCTCCGGGCAACTGCTTGAATCCTAACCTCTCAAAATCTTCATCAAATGCAAATGCATGCCTAATATTCATCCTTTCCATAATGACAAAACTTGTACAATCTGTAAAACTGAGTTCTTTATCCTCATATCTTTTAAACAAATCCCATGCTTTATCAAAAATCTCTTTATCCACGCTTATCACATCTATTACTGCTGAGGAAAGGATTTTATCACCCCATTTCACTGCCTCCTTATGCCCAACGCTAAAGCGTATTCTGGTTATTGTCTCGTCTATAATATAATCAGAGGTAACAAGCGTTCTAAACGTTGTTTTCCCACTCTTAATCTCGTCAAGAAACTTAGCGGAATCACTGTGCCAAATGTCGCCCTCATTTGCTATTGCCACAAACGCAGAGGTATCAATAAAGAGTATTTTATCCCGTGTCCTCGTAAATCTCATCGTGTCTCTCAGCCAGGTCTTTTTTTGAGCGAAACATTTTACTTGTATTGAAGAAAGGGTCTTCGGGATTGAAAACAGAATTTTTACGAAGCCAGATAGAAATTGCTTCTTTTACCGCTTCTTTAAGTGTGATACCTCGCTCTTCAGCCCTCTTTTTAAGTTCCACGTATTCATCCATGTTAAGTTCGCTCTGCACAGGTATTACCTTCATTTTATCCATCACCTTCAATGGTATAGTGTTTATTTATAGTATATAAAGCTTGCATTAGCAAGGGTGCAAAAAAAAAGAAAAAAAGTGGCGGGTTTTTACTTTGTTAACGTTAACGCCACTTCTTCATTCAATTTGGTCTTTATTTCTTCTCCAATTTCGGCAGGCTTTACTTCTTCTATCCCTTTTCCGGCAGGCACATACATCTAATCCGCACGGTCATCGCGGATAATCTCATACGGCGGTGTCGTCTCCAGTAGAGCGACCTACCAGGTTGCATTGAAGCAGTAATCACCCCAGTCGCCTATTGGCATTGAGACATTGTGCCGTCTCTCGTAACAATTACACGATTATTATTTCCTCTTTAGCTACTACTTTTGTTGCGTACTCTCTACGGCAGCCAATATATCTTCTCTCTTAACCTCGTACTCAGCGGCAACTTCTTTTAGTTCCATGCCGCTTGCAAGTGCCCCCAAAATTATGTCTACAGGTACCCGTGTCCCCTTTATAATGGGCTTACCATGCCTTACTTCAGGGTCTATGATTATTCTATCCTCAAACATTTTCTCACACTCTCCCCCACTATCTTAAACATTCTTATTTTATTGTATATAAATAACTAACGTAAATAGAAGGGCGTTATATACTTTATATACACTAAAAATGCTCGAAAAATACCTCGGCAAGGTTGTAGAAAAAGAGAATCTGAACGCAGAAGAAGCAGAGAACGTGATGCGAGCGATAATGAGCGGAGAAGCGGATAAGATTCAAACCGCAGCTTTTTTAGCTTCTTTAAGAATGAAAGGTGAGACAGAAGAAGAAATAGCGGCTTTCGCACGCGTTATGCGAGACCTCGCATTGAAAATCAACCCGAACGTGGTGAAGAGCGTGGACGTTTGCGGGACGGGTGGCGATGCGATAAAAACATTCAACATCTCCACCACCGCGGCTTTCATCACTGCTTGCGTGGTTCCCGTGGCGAAGCATGGTAACAGGTCAGTAACGTCAAAATGTGGTAGTGCAGATGTAATAGAAGAATTAGGCGTGAATTTAGCATTACCACCGCGCAGGATAGAAGAATGTATCGAAAAGGTAGGCATTGGGTTTATGTTCGCACCTCTGCACCATCAAGCGATGAAGAACGTGATGGAAGTAAGGCAGAAGCTGGGTATGAGGACAGTTTTCAATATCCTGGGTCCGTTAACGAATCCTGCAAATGCATCGCATCAGCTCATTGGCGTTTACGATGCCTCGCTTACTGAGAAGATAGCGAAAGTGCTTCGCATTTTAGGGCTGAAGAAGGCGCTGGTGGTGCATGGAGAGCCGGGAGTGGATGAAGTTTCAGTATGCGGGAAGACAAAGGTGTCGCAACTGGAAGATGGGGAGATAAGGACGTATTTCATAAACCCTGAGGATTTTGGTGTGGAAAGAGCGTCGCCCGAAAAAATTGCAGGCGGCTCTCGCGAAGAGAGTGCGACGATATTGAGGGATGTTTTGAGCTGCAAAGAAGGAGGAGCGAAACGGGACGTTG
>QEXZ01000169.1:1529-3444 GCA_003160755.1 Methanomicrobiales archaeon | reverse complement strand
GGGCTACCGGGATTTGTGTTCACTTTGATCGGTTTCTATTTCGGCTTGATGCTCTTGCGGCAATACAACCAATCAGGCTATTTCTCCATGCCGTTTACGATGCTTGCGGGGTTCTTTATTGTTGTGGGTATCTTAGGCGTGTTTATCTGGCTGGTGCTGAACGTTATCTCGAGGTTGATTAGCAGGAACAGAGAGAAATGAAGATTTGCATCATTTTAGGGACACGACCAGAAACTTTTCTTTGGAAAAGAAACCTTTACTAAAGAAACTAAACTAGCGGAAATGAAGGTTGCGATTATCTTTTTGCACCAACTGAAAAGGCACAAGATAATTTGTTAAGGGAGGGGATTTCCAAAGACAAAATCTTTGTTACTGGCAATACCATTGTAGATGCAGTGTATCAGAATTTAAGTATTAGTGAAGATATAATTAATCCTTTGAACGATCTTGAGCTTATTCCAAAGAAATATTTTTTAGTGACCGCACACCGACAGGAGAATGTTGATGTTTAAATACATGAAATATCCTATAAGTAAATAAGTGAAAGAAGATAGGAAAGGTGGTAATTATGGGGGATTATGTTAAGGTATCAAAAGAGGCATTTGCACCAATAGCGGAATTAGTCAGGATTGGGTTATTTAGAGATGAAAAGGATGCTCTTGTGGGAATAATACGGGAGCAAGCAAAAAACAAAATTTATTACTACGAGAAGAAAATAAGCGAACTGAAGAGAAAGTATAAGGTGGACTTTCGGGAATTTAAAAGGATTATCGAGGGAAGGAAAGATGAAGAAGTATTTGAGGAATGGGATGACTTCATACAATGGGAGAGTTATGAAGAAGCGCTGGGATACTGGACTGAAGTAGAAGAACGGGTCAAAGGTAAATGACGGTATCTCATATTTTGGCAGTGCTATCATCCAGCGACCTTGTCATAGATGTAGAGGTTATTGAGATGAACGTAGAGCCAAAAACGCAATCGCTACGAGCAAAGGCGACATTAAAAAAGGGCTATGTGCTCTATGTGAATGAAGGAATAGGAGAAAATTATCGAAGATATTCTTACCATCTGCAAAAAGGTGATAAAATGACACGTAGATGGGATAATGCACCGCATTGGAGAGATATTAGAACGTTTCCATTTCATTTGCATCTCCAGGACAAAGATGAACCAGTGGAATGTGAGGAAGTATTTGTACGTGATGTGCTCTTGAAAATCACGGATATTTTAGGTGAAAGATATAGGGAATCTACTGAAGCTTCCAAGTGATCCAGTAGCGGCATTGAAGGATGGTTAGAAACAAATTGACCGGAAATATTAAGCAGAGAAGGGGTTTACAGGAAGAGGGGACAAGGGTGCTAAGAGAAGGTAGCTGATATGGCGAATAAAGAACTTATAAATATGGTCGGTAAAGGGAGAGGAGTCTACTATATTTTGCGGATGAAACGGACAATTAGCGGACAATTGGCGGATGATTAGATGATGTATAAAGAACACAGCATTGGGGTGGTAACATGACAGAGGTATCGGTCGTAATCCCGACAAATGAAAACAAGAAAACAGAAAATAAATTATGGACGCGGATTAACACAAACTTTTTTGCAAGCAAAAACCTTTACTAAAAAATGCTTACGCTACTTTTTTGCAAGCAAAAACCTTTACTAAAAAATGCTTACGCTACTTTTTTGCAAGCAAAAACCTTTACTAAAAAAATGCTTACGCTTCTTTTTTGGAAGCAAAAACCTTTACCAAAAAATACGATGAAAAGATTAATGCCGTTAGCCCCGTCCGACAAAAAAAAGAATAAATCTGCGTAAATCCATGTAAATCTGCGTCCTAAATAGGTAGAAGTTATACTTTATCTACAATAAAAATTCAAAACAAACCTCTCTTTTGGGATTTCGGATTATTGAGC
>QEXZ01000169.1:0-1429 GCA_003160755.1 Methanomicrobiales archaeon | reverse complement strand
AAAAAAAGAATAAATCTGCGTAAATCCATGTAAATCTGCGTCCTAAATAGGTAGAAGTTATACTTTATCTACAATAAAAATTCAAAACAAACCTCTCTTTTGGGATTTCGGATTATTGAGCAAGTACAAAGTATTTATATATTATTACCATGAAGAGATAGAGTAATGCGATATGTTAGCAAAAGCCATATGTTACGCAGATCTCAACGCACCTTTTCGCAGGGGTTTGAGAAACGGCAACTGGAGAAAGCTGTGGTTCTTGGATAAAGCACTTTTCAGAGCGGCGATGGGGTATGCGAAACATGGTAGAAGCATAGTGGATGGAAAGCTTATAGAGAAGCTTTTGGGGCTTGTTGCGAGGTTAAAGGAGACGAAAGGCATGCGAATATTTAAAAGGGGATTTAAAAGAGCAGCTGAGATGCTCGAAAAAGGCGAAGAGAATTTTGAGGGGGTGTTTTTCTGGGCGCCGAGGCTAAAGGATTGGTTGAGGGACCCGGATTATATATTTTGGTTGGGGATGGGGCGGTGGAGATGAAAGAAGGGCAGACACAGATTTACACTGATTTACACAGAAGAAGGAATTTAGTACAAAAATAAATCTGCGTCCTAAATAGGTAGCAGTATTACAAAATATGCCCAAATTGTTGCGGATGCAAAATGGTGATGTAAATAAATAAGATGCCAAGAGAGAATTATCGGAGAATAATGAAAGGATATGAACTTCATGAACCAACTACGATAGGAGAACATCTATTTTATATAATCTGGTGTTTTCTTTGTGGATTAAGAATTTTAGGCATGCGCATTTGGCGGCGGATTTCTGGGAAATACAGAAGCACATGACTGAGAGAAGCATCTGAACGAATCTTATCATAAAAGGAATAGAAGATTGAAATGAACACACTTGCGGCGGTGCCTGCGCATAATGAGGATGAACATATAGCTAAGGTGGTGCTTGGTGCGAAAACAAATCTTGATATGGGTGCGGGTTCAGAGATATTAACGCAGTCAAAGAATTACAATTTGAAGGTAATGGAAAATCCAATAAATGTGAGATATGACATTGAGGGCACATCATCAAAAAATCCCGTGTCGCATGGGTTTGGCAATATATTTATAAGGGCATGATAAAAATATAAATATAAATAAGGAACAAGGGGGTGTTTATGGATGTTAAAATTTAATGAACGATATATCGTTAACAGGAGCGGTAAAAAGACGGCAGTTGTAATTGATATTGAGGAGTTTGAGGGACTTATGGAACTGGTTAAGAAATATGAAGAAGTAGAAACGTATGATACAGAGGACGTGACCGAGGATATAATAGAGGCTTTTAAAGACTTGAAAAAAGGAAGGGTACATTCTGCGAGAGAGATACTAAATGAGTTATGAAGTTATGGCAGTGGAATATTTCAGGCGAAGACTTAAG
>QEXZ01000168.1 GCA_003160755.1 Methanomicrobiales archaeon | reverse complement strand
TGGCCTGATGGGCGATGGCAAGATATTTACAAACCGCGAGGTGCTTCGCCCTACCTATGTCCCTGAGAATTTACCGCATCGGAAGAAGCAGATAAGAGGTTTAGCAGATACGTTATCACCCGCGTTAAAAGGAGGAACACCTTCTAATATCGTGATATATGGCAAAACAGGAACAGGTAAGACCGCTACGGTGAAACATGTAAGCAAGGAATTGGAAGAGATGGCGGGGAAAAGGGGCAGCAAATGTATTATTCTATATATCAACTGTGAAGTATTTGATACGCAGTATCGGGTTTTTGCTTATCTTGCACAGGCATTTAATCAGCAAATTCCGATGATCGGGTGGCCGACAGATATGGTGTATTCAGAGTTCAAGACCGCGGTAGATACAGAAGATAGATGCGTAATTGTGGTATTGGATGAAGTGGATAAGTTAGCAGGCAAAGGAGAGGGGGCTTTATATAATCTCTCAAGGATAAACGGCGAGCTAAACCACGCAAAAATAAGCATGATAGGCATCTCAAATGACCTGACTTTTACGGAGCTACTGGATCAAAGAGTGAGGTCATCATTAGGTGAGGAAGAAATAATATTTCCGCCTTACAATGCGAACCAGCTACAGGATATTCTAGGTGAACGGGCGGAAATAGCGTTCAACGAATCGGCGTTAGATGGCTCGGTGATACCGCTTTGCGCGGCTTTCGCTGCCCAGGAGCACGGTGATGCGCGGCGTGCTCTTGACCTGCTACGTGTATCAGGGGAAATTGCAGAACGCACGGGGTCCGAGCGGGTAACGGAGGAGCATGTGCGGCTCACAGGTGAAAAGATAGAAGCGAATAGGATAGTAGAAGTGGTAAAAACACTGCCGCTACAGTCAAAAATCGTGTTAAGTAGTGTGCTCCAGCTACACCGGGAAAGGAACAAAATCCGCTTCTCCAGCGGCGAAGTCTATAATATGTACCGGAAATTGTGTGGGTATCTGGCCATGGAGGCGTTAACGCAGCGGCGTGTTACCGATTTGGTCTCGGAGTTGGACATTTTGGGATTGATAAACGCAGTGATAGTAAGCAAAGGGAGATATCAGCGTACAAAGAAAATTTCATTAAGTGTGCCAGCTGAGAGTTTACAGCCTGTCCTGCTTGAAGACTATAAGCTTAAAGCAATATCTAATATCAAAGTAAAAGCGCAGGTAACATTGTAGGGGATATGAAAGATGAGTGAGGGAAACTGTCTCACAATTGCTTTTGACAGCAAACATTTTGCTTCTTTTTGAGTTTAAAGCCCTATTTGCCTTTTTTCTTCATTAAGGATAGATAAAAATGGTCTAGGTAACTGTTCCAGAGTAATAGCCTGGCTAATTATCCCAGATAATAGCCTGGTAATTTCTACGAAAAGAATAGCATAGCTAATATCAGCGCACAATTGCGGAGCATGCGTAGCAATTCGGCTTTGCGGCGCGGCGTAGGCGGAGTTGGAGGCGCGGAGCGGGCTTTAGATGCCACCCCCGCTTAGCACATCGCAGCCCACCATGCAAATTTTTAAGCGGGTGCAATTTGCAGAGTGCAATCGATTTTGCGGTGCTGTGAAGCGAAGTTGTGGGCGCGGAGCGGGCTTCAGGTGCAAACCCCGCGTGGCACATCGCAGCCCACCAGTATTTCTTGCCCTGCACTGAGTACGGTCCTTTAAGGTCAACCTGCCAGAGTTCGTTTCGTCTCTTTGCTCTGAAGAACTTCCAGTGCTTGTAGTTTTTCTTATAGCCGTTTAGATCGTGTTTTTTAAGCACTTCGTCAATGCTCGTTCTTGACAATTTTAATCTCTGAACACAGTGCTGAATCACTTCCTTTGCATAATCTGGTAACTCCATGAACCCCTGTTGTATTCTCGCGGTACCCCAGTCAAAAGTTGTGCGCATGGCAATAATCGCCAATTCCACCTCTAATGTAATCGTTACTTCTCTATTTTCGCGTTTTTTGTCCCGGAAGCTTTCTCTTCCACGATGCTTAGCCCTCTCAGACCAAGTGGTTACTGTTTTTCTTGACACGTCAAAAACTTCGGCAACTAACGTTTTCTTAAATCCTCTTCTCACAGCGCCAACCATGGATTGCCGCTGTTCAGGAAGCAAACGCGTGATTTTTTCACCCCTTATTTCTTCTTTAAGAGAATAAAAAGAAGATATGGATGAAATAAAAGATTACCCTGATGTGTGACCTTTTAGACTTTACTTAACAGAGGATAATATTCACAATACCCAGAAGGTATAGTAATGCAATTAGTATTGGTTGATGAATCAGGTAAATTAGTAATGAATGCAGCCCTAAAAAGCAAAATAATCTTATAAAAGAGAAATTAGAGTTAGAAAGTTCATAAAGATTAAATTTCCTTGTGTAGTCAGGGTATGCCAAATTTCCAACGAACACACCAATTAGAATTACTCCAAACCATGGAAAAATCGGGAAGTAGTCAACAGCATAAAAGTGGTCTGGCATGAGACCTAACCACATTAACCAGGGAAAACTAAAAGTAAAGTTCTTCAAATATATTCCAAAAGCTATGAAAACAATACCCATCAACAGATTCCAAAAGCGGAATTTTAAAAAGGGATATGCCAGAATAATCGAAAATCCGATAAGATGAAGCACCCCAAATACAACAAAACCTTCTCTCAAAAAGACCCAGGTCATTAAGGTAATAGCTAAGCCCCATGAAAAGACCTTTAAACCCCTTTTGAGATATTTCAGGTATAGTTTTTCCCTCGCCATCTGCATTTTCTTAGCTCTTGAGAAACTAAGAGTTAGTGATATACCAACCAAAAGAATAAAGATTGTAGCTGTTGCGCGTGCAAAATATAACCAAAAACCAGAATGTAAATTGAGATTGTATTTGCCAAAATAGTTTAGATCATAAAGTAAATGGAAAAGTATCATCATGATTATCGCAAGTCCACGCATGAAATCAATTTCCCAAAATCGCTTTTCCAAATTCTTATCCATATATAAATCTGGTGGTTAAAATATTATTGCAAACTGTTAAGTAAACCTTGAAACTACACAGTATAAAGTGTTATTGGTATTGCCTTAATTCCTCTATGATACCTTTTATTTATTGTACCATTCTCTATATTCTTTTATTTTTCCCTTCAGCCACAGAGGGAATTTCTTGAGTAAGTAAATGAACTCCTCGCTCACGTTTCTTATCGCTCTTTCTACTTTTCCCTTATCTTGGGGGTAGTAGGGGTGAGCAAATAAATTCTCCGGCTTTTTCGGCAAATTTTTAAGCAAATTTTTCTACAAGTGCATTCTGCAAAGTGCAATTGATTTTGCGGAGGCTGCGGAAGCGGAGTGCGGAGTTGGAGCTGCGGAGCAAATGGTGGAGCGAAAGCCGCACGTTCTTCGGCGTGGCTGGCTTTGCACCTAAGCTTAATTTTTAGCAAACTTTTGGTTTTTTAAATTACGA
>QEXZ01000167.1 GCA_003160755.1 Methanomicrobiales archaeon | reverse complement strand
ACTGTGAACTCTCGTAAAGTAACGAATCGTCAGATTTACGTCTGATTATCGTCAGGAGAATAAAATGCCAATACCAAAAGAGATAAAACCAAGGAGCATATAAAATGCTGTCAAAGGAAGTAGTAGAAAAAATCGAGAGAGAGTTATGTAACTTTTTCGGCAATTCTGTATAACAAGAAGATGATTACATTTTTACAGGCAAATATTATATTATATGTATAAAAAGATATACATCAGAAGTGGAGGAACAAAATGACCGGGACAAAGACATTGCATGCCGTTTTTGATGGTAAAGTACTGAAACCCGAGAATGCGGCTAATTTGGAGCCAAATGTTCGCTATCTTGTAACCATCGAGCCAGAGCGTAAAGAAGAAACAGGTAAGCAGAGCCTTTGGGATGTACTTAGCGAGTTCTCTGGAAAGGTTGAGGGACCAAAAGATTGGTCAGAAGAGCATGACCATTATTTATATGGCACACCACGCAGGCATGGAAAGGGGCGAAGAGAATAATATGAATGGCACCCGTTTTTTTCTCGATACTGCTTACGTGCTGGCATTACTCAATCCAAACGATGTCTATCACGAGCAAGCCAAAGCACTACTTCCCTCGATACGTGTTGCCCGCGAGGTGTGGATAACCGAAGCGGTATTGATTGAAATAGGCAATGCACTGGCACATTCAAATCGGTCTACTGCTGTTGCCTTCATCAATAGCTGTTACTTCACTCCTAATGTCAAGGTTGTTTCGGTAGATCGTACACTGGTGCATCGTGCAATAGACCTTTACCGGAGTCGCGAGGATAAAGAGTGGGGATTGACTGACTGCATTTCATTTATTGTGATGGAAGACCATGGCTTAACAGATGCTTTAACGACAGACGAGCATTTTCAACAGGCAGGCTTCCGAGCACTGTTACGGGACGATATGTAAAATAAAAAGAACAAAAAAACAATGTAAAGAATCGTCAATTATCTGCCAGGAGGATAAAATGCCAACCCATGACATAATAGACAACCGTGAAGAAGTCCTGTTAGAGCACGTGAAAAACCTGCTCAGGAATTCCGTTAGTGCTAAGTTCGCAGTTGGCTATTTCTTTACCACTGGATTACAACCGCTCATGGAAGAGATACAAAATCTGAACGAACTCAAGATTCTTATTGGTAATGTCTCCAGCAAGAGAACCATAGAGCAATTGGCAGAAGCACATAAGAATTTAGTGACGGCAAAACAGGAATTTAACAAGCAGTTGTTTATGAACCCATCGAAACGAAAACATGCGGTATCAGAAACAAAAGAGGGATTAAGAACCAGCCTGAGTTTAATAGACCAAACAGACGACAACGAACAGATGATTCGAACATTGAGAGAACAGATTGAAAAAAACAAGCTTAAAATCAGGATTTACACCTCTGGCAGATTACATTCCAAAGCTTATATCTTCGATTATCCAGAAAGCCATCACGATAAAGGCAATGCCATCATAGGTTCAAGTAATCTGAGTTTAGGTGGCTTGCTGGATAACACCGAATTAAATGCGCTCATTCCCGGTATTGGCAACCACGAAAAAATAACCGAATGGTTCAACGAGCTATGGGACAAATCAACAGATTTTAGGACGGAGCTAATGGAAGAATTAAATAACTCATGGGCATTAAATGAAGTCCGACCTTACGATGTGTATATTAAAACACTGTATCATCTCTTGAAAGATAGATTAGAAGTCGAAGCTGCGGAAGAATTGCTCTGGGAAGCAACAATGCCACCTTTAACCACTTTTCAAATCGTGGCGGTTAAACAAGCACTGCAAATACTGAAAGATTATGGAGGTGTTTTTGTCGCCGATGTTGTGGGAACAGGTAAGACATACATAGGAACTGCTCTTTTGAAACATTTACAAATGCTTCATGGTGATAGACCGCTGATAATCTGTCCCAAATCGCTTGTAGATACATGGAAGGACTTTTGCCGCGAGTATGGAATACAAGCAGAAATACTGTCCATGGGAATGATAAGCCAGGGAACCGTTGATTTGATAAATGACCCTGAATACAGAAATCTAAACACGGTGTTAATTGATGAAAGTCATAATTTTAGATACCCCAACACGGACCGATATAAGAAATTGCAGCCGTATCTATACGGAAAAAAGACCATTCTTGTAACCGCAACGCCGAGAAACAACACCCCTGAGGATATATATCATCAAATTAAATTATTCCACCACGACGAGGAGACGATAATACCGATTGAACCTTCAAATCTAAAACGATTTTTCAAGGAGGTTGAGAACGGAAACAGGCGGATTCAAGAATTGTTAAGATATATTTTGATAAGAAGAACGAGAAAGCACATATTGAAATGGTATGGAGAAGAGGATGAGCAGGGAAATAGATTTATCAGGATTCAGGGTAAACCATATTATTTCCCTAAGCGAGAATTGGAAACATGGACGTATTCAATAGATGATACCTATTCCGGCTTTTACGATGACATAATGGAAAATATCAAGGCGCTAACTTTTGCTAAATATGGGTTGTGGAATTATTTACATGGGGAGTTTAAGAGCAGGAAACCTTACAACGAGTTGGAGCAAATAGGTAGAAATTTAAGGGGATTGATGAAGGTATTAGTTTTGAAAAGGCTTGAAAGCAGTGTTTTTGCATTTAAAAGAACAATCGAGAGACTGCTAAAAATACATGAATTGTTCTATAAATCCATTGAGAGTGGATTCATCCCAGCGGGAGAAGAAGCAGCAGAGTTGCTTTACGATGCTGAAAGTTACGATGAAGAAATATTGTTGGAAAATTTAGAGCGATTAAGTGAAAAATATGATTTAAACGCTTTCGAAATTGATGAGTTAAAAGATGACATAGATAACGATATAAGAATACTAAGCGAAATAAACGATTCCGTAGGAAAAATAGACCCGGAAACGGATGACAAACTCGAAACACTAAAGGATTTTTTAGCCAAATCTCCGATGAAAGATGAAAAGGTGCTGATATTCACTCAGTACGCCGATACAGCAAAATATCTATACGATAATCTAAAAAATGACGACGTTAAACGCATCACCAGCAAAGAAAAGAACAGATTAAGCATTATAAGGCGGTTCGCACCGAAATCAAACAATTATGAATTACGAGAAGGAGAAAAAGAAATAAGGATTTTGGTTTCAACTGATATTTTAAGCGAAGGGCTTAACCTTCAAGATGCTTTTATCGTCATCAATTACGACCTGCACTGGAATCCCGTAAGATTAATCCAGAGAATTGGACGATTGGACAGAATAGGAGCGTTAGCCGATATTGTCTATGTTCATAATTTCTTTCCGGAGAAGAAACTCGAAAAACATCTACGTTTGAAAGAAAGAATCCAGAAGAGGATAGATGAGATTCACAGAACCATAGGCGAAGACGAACGCATTTTAGATAAAACAGAGCAAATTAATGAAGAGGCGATGTATGCAATCTATGA
>QEXZ01000166.1 GCA_003160755.1 Methanomicrobiales archaeon | reverse complement strand
CGCCTCGAAATGAGTTCATAACGAGCGAAGAGCTCAGGGATATAGAGAAGCTCAGTATAGACTGGAGATGGAAACTGAAGGAGAGAACAAAAAGGTTGTGCATGGTTCATGGCGATTTCCATCCATGGAATGTTATGTTCCGCAAAGGAACCGATTTTACCGTGCTTGACCGCAGTCGAGGAGAATACGGGGAAGCCGCTGACGATGTCTCAGCGATGACCATAAATTATCTCTTCTTCGGGCTGCTCAAGACAGAGGGCAATGAGATTGACCGTGGGTTTAAGAAGTTATATGACTTGTTTTTTGATACGTATCTTGAAAAGACGGGTGATTACGAGTTACTGGAGGTAATACAGCCGTTTTATGCGTTTCGCGGGCTTGTAGTTGCTTCGCCTGTATGGTATCCAAGCATATCGCTGGACACGCGGATGAAACTGTTTAACTTTATACGGAACGTGCTTGAAGCGGAGGAGTTTGATTATAAAAATGTAGAGGGATATTTTGAGCGATGAAGAGCACACGGATATATAGTTGGCCAGGTACGAGTGGATAGCACGGCCATGAGCAGGGCTTTATCTCGGTGACTACGGCTCAAGAATACCCTCAGCGAGTGCCTCCACGGACAACGTCCTCAGTGTCTAACGGCGAATTTCAGCCGCTGCTGTCAAGTGGTCGTCTGCAGCGAATGGCCTGAATTATTGTCTCCGGGTTCGTTGTGGTAGAACCGCTCATAGACCCCTTTGTTTAGAGATAAGCACTCTTCCAAGACTATAATGCAACTGCGTAACAGCTCACTGTCTCTGCCAGGGTCTTCCATAGGACCATTCCGGAACTTGCCGCCATGAAAAAGGTTGTCGCGAACCCTTCTGACAGCATTCAAGACCTGCTCCAGGAGCGGTGTGTTTTGAGTGGGGACGTCCTTCCAATCCAGTGAACCGTTCTTCAGGGTCTGCTTCTTGGGTGGCTTGTCTTTCAGGTATTTGATGGCGGCTTTAAGCTCGGGAGACTTTTCAGAGTCGGATTGGAATTGGCTATCATGATCCCGTGCAAATTTGTCCCAGTCCGCCTTGACCTCGTTCTCGTCGCCTTTGGCGTATCTTCCGGTTTGCTTCAGAGCATATTCAAAGCGTGAGAACAGTATTGAGAAACCCGTAGTCAGATCCTTATCGAGACTGAGTTTCTGATACAGGTCATTATGATCCATTGCTGTCTCCCACTACAATCTTCGTTTGAATCCGCCGAGCCATCTCTTCGTTGGAAATAACCCTTCCGGTACGGGAGTCTGCCAGCCCGCGCTCGACCATGCGCTCGAAAGCAAGCTCGCGCATGATCTCCTCGTAGGTTGCATCCTCCGGTTGCTCTTGGATGATTTCAGCCATTCGCACTTTTAAAGATGACATTGTTCTTGTTCTCCTTATGACCGAACATTGCTTTTTATCTTTATTCTATTATTTCTCAATTGTGTATAAATAACCGTAGTAATCTGGCATACCTATAAGACTATCGGAGATTAGAATTGAAGATTCTAAAGCGATAAAAAACCTTTTAAAAATTGCAAGATGAGCAAATTTTACGAAGTGAGGAAAAGAGACGGTGCGGCACGAATAGGTATTTTGTCTCTACATGGAGGAAAAAAAGCCAGAACACCTCTGCTGTTCCGAATTGATTTGTTAAGTGCGGGTGAAGAAGTAATCAAAGTAATCCATGCTGAAAATCCGAACTTCGACGATTTATTTCAGGAAGTGCTTTGGAACGCTCCACGAGGCGCGGTCATCCTGCCTGAAGTTCATCCTATGTTTACATGGGTAAAAGAAGCAATACCCTCGCTATTTGTCGATTTTTTCGTGCTTTCTTTCGCTTCGGCGATGCTGAACAGCCCACGGGATTTTGTTCGCAGGATAATTGATGCGAGGAACGCAGTACCGCCTGATGCGGCGCTGTGGGTTCCAGCGATAGCGACGGTGGAGAATGCTGCACTTATGTTTTACATGGGCGTGGACGTAATAGACGATACGAACGCGGTGGTAAAAGGCTGCCAGGGTATTTATCTCATGGAAGACGGGGGAGTACGAGCGAGTGAACTGGACGAATTACCGTGTAATTGCCGTGTTTGCGCTTCTTTGAGTATAGATGAGTTAAAGCAGAAGAATAACAAGGAACGGGCTTCATTAATCGCAAAGCACAATACGCTGGTGCTGGATAAAGAGGTAAAAAAAGCAAGAGCGTGCATCAGAGCGGGCAATTTGCGTGAGTACGTGGAGATGCGAGTCAGGTCGTCACCTTTTTTAACCGCTGTGCTTCGCATTTTAGACAGCGAAGAAGAAGCGTATTTTGAACGCCGAACGCCAGTCGCTCGAAATTGCAGTATGATGGCAAATACAATGGAATCGCTGAAAAGGACAGAAGTAAAGCGGTTTGCGAGCAGGGTTCTGGAACGGTATGAACCGCCAGCGAGGAAAATATTGCTGATATTACCGTGTTCTGCGAGGAAGCCTTATTCCACGTCACCGTCTCACACGAGGTTCATAGATGCGATTGCGGGTTATAGAGGTCAGATACATGAGTTGATTTTAACGTCGCCACTGGGTGTAGTGCCACGAGAGCTGGAAGCGGTTTATCCCGCAGCATTCTACGACATTCCAGTAACGGGCTACTGGGATGCGGAGGAGCGGGAATGGGTATCCTCGTGCTTGCGTGCATACCTTGAGCGAAAAATGAAGAATTATGACGTGGTGGTTGCGCATCTCAGCGGTGCGTATAGAGAGATATGCGCATCGGTTGCGGAAGATTTAGGCATAGAAATTGCATACACGTGCGAAGAAGACGAAGGGGCAACTTCAAAAGAGGCTTTGAACAGGCTGAAGGAGCGAATAGCCGGGTTGTGTGGTGATAAACAGCGATTATCGGGATTTGAGATGAAAATGAGCATGATAAAAGCGATGGCGGATTTTCAGTTTGGTCTCGGTGCGGGAAGGCAACTGCTGGGCGAAAGAGGAGGAGAAAGAGGGGAAAGACTAAAAATAAACGGTAAGTTCCCTTCTTTCAAACTCAGCTCGAAGGGTGACGTTTTTGCGAGAATCGTGCCTGCATACGGGCTTTTAACTCTTACGGTGAAAGGAGCGCGAAGAATTGAAAATTTGCTTTCTTCCTACACGCTGGAAATAGGCGATTTTGTTCCACGAGGTTCGATATTAGCGCCAGGGGTTGTAAACGCGGGTGAACAAATAAGAGTGAATGATGAGGTCGTGTTCTGCGGCGAGAAGGCGTTTGGTGTGGGTAGAGCGAAAATGAGTGGTTGGGAGATGGTGGAGTCGCGGAAGGGTATGGCGGTGCAGGTGAGGGAGGTAGAGGGATTTTAAATCTTGTGGTTATAAAAGTATCACAACGCCACCCTAAACAACCGCTCAAAGTTCCGCTCTATTTCCTCTTCCGTCTTTGCAAACTCAATCTTCCTTTGTCTTGATATCTCTTCATACACCACTTT
>QEXZ01000165.1 GCA_003160755.1 Methanomicrobiales archaeon | reverse complement strand
CATCTGATCTACGCAACCGAGACTATGATGTGATAATTCCGCGTGATTGTGTTGAGACATATGACGCGCCAGAACACCCTGCTGAAGAAATAAACCATTGGGCATTTGTTCACATAGAAAATATTTGGGGTGCTCGTGTGATTAAAAAACAGGAGGAAATAGAAAATGACTAAAGTGTTTTTAGGCGGGACATACAACGAGTCAACATAGCGAGATGAACTTATTGCCATGTTGAAAATCGATTGGTTCAATCCAGTTGTGGATGATTGGACTCCAGAATGTATGTCCATGCGTGTTCGGTTAAGTAACCCATCGCTCCATCAACCTCTCCCTCTTAACATTAGGATCGCATCCTTGACCAAGATAAATGTCGTATATGGTGAGCATATCCAATTTCAGCCCCATGCATTCAACAACTTCAGTTAATAATCGGTCTGCTTGTTGCGTAAACACCTTTGCCCAGCGTAAATGCGTGTATCGGTTCGCGTTTTCGGGATTTTCATTACGAATCAGCTGGAGGATTCTACGTGAGCACATTAACGTCAGAATAGCGACCCAAATTAAGCATTTCACAATGTTTGGGTTTGCACTTGGTATCCGATCCATGCGATAGTTGCTTTTCAATTCCTTGAATATTTCTTCCCTACGACATCTACAGAGTTACCTCGCCATTTCTGATTGACCCCAACAATCAACGGATTTGCGTTTCCTTTCAACCTGCTAACGAAATAGCCGCCATAACGGTCAATTCTGTCGAAGGATCGGTATTTGAAGTATCCCAAGTCGATGAGCAGGATACGGTCCCTGAGCCAAGGTCCCAATCGGAGTATTTTGGTCTCTAAAGTCCTTTCCGGATATATGCTTACCGCTTTGGGGCTATCGGCAACCGCACTAACGATACATGAGACTTTAACGCCAGCAGCGATTTTTTCGCTCTTGCAGCAGGCCATATCTTCGCAAGAGATTCATGCAACCGGATAATCGTGCGGTCTTGGATAACCAAATCCTTAAAACGCTTCAATTTAGCATCCAAAATACGACCGGTTTGCTGTGCTTGAAACTCAATAGCATGAAGTACACACTTTCTGAGAAAATCAACCATCTCCGTTGTGAATCGATCGTAGAAACTACTTATGCTCAATGTAGTTTTCGCATGTTCCTCGTATTTCCGTTTTAGCCCTCGGATAGCACTCAAAAAACGTACCCCAAACCCGAGCGTTGTTACCCAAAAAGGATGACTACGTCAATTTTACGCTCCCGTTCAACAACCCCTGTTTCTCTTGCGGTGTTTCTCAAAAAATCCTCGGGAAACATCTCAACAATGGCCTGTACTGTAGGATCCACATTATTTTCATTATCTGAAACCATATATTTGCTTACTAGGTAAAATAATCGCTTTCATACTATATAAAAAGTGTCAATAGAGGGGATGTCAACCTCTTATCCGAACACGCATGATTCAGATTCAGATGAAAAGTCTGAGAAGAAGATCGTTAGATTTTATCAAAACCTATTAGAGTCGTGTGCGGAATATGTGCGCACATTTGAGATGAAAAATAAGTTTAATCCACCGATATACCACCTCATTTTCTGTACACATCGCATTGAGGGGCTTAAAAAGATGAAATATGCAATGTGAAAAGTTGATGAGACTGGGAGATTCTGTTTTTCTGATAGGACAGATCCAAACCAAACTGTACTCGTATCCTCTTCAAATTAGAGGGTAACTCAAAAATTGCAAATATGCAGAATCATCGATGATGCCATCATTTTTGACAGATGCTATACCTACACAAAAGTTTTATGCTACGTACATTTCCACTTGAATTTATATAGTGGCGGAATAAAAGGTTTTATTATGGGCCAATCAGTGATTACACAAACATTAGAGGCATTAGGTATTTTACCTGATGAAATTGCGGATGAACGATTGGCAGAAGTCTTCCGCATCCTGCTCCTGCTCATTGAAGAATTGTGCGAGGAAAATGAAAAATTAAAAGAAGAAAACCAGAAGTTACGAGATGCAATCAATCTCCTAAAAGGAGAGCAAACCAAACCCGACATCAAATCCTCCAGGAAGAAACCGAACAATGACATCTCCTCAGAAGAAGAAAGAAAGTCCCAAAAGACGTCCAAAAAGAAGAAATCAAAGGCAAAGAAGCATAAGATAAAAATAGATCGTATCGAAGTGTGCAAGGTAGATCAGAACATCTTGCCGGATGATGCGGAATTCAAAGGCTACCAGAGCATGGTTGTTCAGGAAATCGTCATCAAAACGGATAATGTTAAATATATGAAAGAGATTTACTACTCCCCCTCTCAAAAAAAGACCTACATGGGGGAATTACCGCCAGAGGTTAAAGGAGATTTCGGACCCGGAGTAAAATCCATGGTTTGCGCGCTTAAACATGTTGCTAACGTATCAGAGCCAAAGATACACGAGTTTTTAGACAATTTCAGGATTTTCATTTCCCCTGCTTCTATTTCACGCATTATTACAAAGAACAATGAACTTTTCCATCAGGAGAAGGCAGATATTTTCCTGGCAGGACTGCTCTCTACTGATTATCAGCAGATAGATGATACTAGCTCCAGAGTCCGTGGGCAGAACTACTATACCCAGATCATTTGCAATCCTTATTACACCGCTTACTTCACAGCCCCTCACAAAGACCGTCTTACCGTACTCGATATATTGCGCGGTGATCCAGATGGTAAAGCAAGGAGTTATTTGTTCAATGAAGAAGCGTTCGACCTGCTGGAAAGATTTGGGCTTTCTAAAAAACTAATTTCACAATTACGAGAGCGGGTTTCTGGTAAAGCACTGGATGAGACGCAGATGCAGCAATTGCTAGGAGATTTCTTCCTGGATCCGGGCACGGGCAAAATCAGACGGACAAGGATTATGGAAGCGGCTGCTATTGCTGCTTATCACCAGCAAACAGACTTTCCCATTGTGGAAGTACTTTTGAGCGATGATGCGCCCCAATACAAGCTGCTTATATACTTGCAAGCACTGTGCTGGGTTCACGACGGACGGAACTATAAGAAGTTGCGCCCCGTAGTGCCCGTGCACCGTGAAAAACTCGAGGATTTTCGGGGCAAATACTGGGATTATTACCGTAAACTCTCGGAGTTCGGGGGAAATCCGTCTCAAGAGGAGGCTGAAGCACTATCGGCGGAATTCAATCAATTGTTTTCCACGAAAACCGGGTATCCTGCTCTGGATGAGCGGATTGCAAAGAGTAAGGCTAAAAAGTCGGAGCTCCTAATGGTGTTGAAACACCCAGAGCTTCCTTTACATAACAACGATGCGGAATTGGGTGCGAGAGCACAGGTTCGCAAGCGCGACGTAAGTCTGCATACAATGACCGAAGACGGTACAAAAGCTAACGATACCTTTTTGACGATTGGTCAGACTGCGAAGAAGTTAGGTGTGAGTGCGTATGAGTACATCTATGATCGAATCAGTAAGCGTTTTCGCTTGCCTTCGCTTGCGGAACTGATTA
>QEXZ01000164.1 GCA_003160755.1 Methanomicrobiales archaeon | reverse complement strand
TTTTATCCATATTTTTTCCTTCTGATTGCTTTAATGGGTGTTTTATGTGGCTTGATGACCAGTAGAATAAGATATAGAAATAGAAGGGACAAGCGGATAGCGATACCCATAGGGATTGTCTTTTTCACGCTGTTCTTTTTCTATGTGTTCTCTCTGCCGTTCGTTTACCCTGCAGCCGTTATTTTTGTGTTAACGGCGTCCTATATCATCAGCCCTTTTTTTTCGTTATTTTAGCTTTTCGATAATCTCTCTGACGGTATCGGCATCGGTCTCTTCAAACTCCACATACGCATCTTCCAAGACATAGAACGCACTCTTTTTTGCAATGCTCTCTTTTGTAACCAGTCTATCTATCTTGTTGGTAACCAGAAGCTCGGCGACCCTAAGCCCTTTCCTTTTCTCTAAAGCGATAAACGGATTTTTTACGAATCTCATATCCGTCAGGTCGTTATCCGCTGTTCTCATATCAAATATACAGAAATATTCTGCTCCACCGAAATGCCTGGACACTCTGGACTGAAGAGCATTATTTTCCGCGCAGGGGACGGCATAGCGTATAAATTCCTTCTCCTCCGGCTCTACATGCACTATAACTCTATCCACATTTTTCATCTCGGATTTTATCTTCTCTTCGATTTTATCACTCAGATGATGCGCCCTTTCAATGTCTCTCAAGTTTGTTTCTATTTCCAGCTCTACAAATACGAATTTACCCGAGCCTCTCGCCTTCAGGGAACGTATTTTTCTAACGCCGTGCGCTTCAGATGCAACTTCTCTTATCCTGTGCAGGCTCTCATAATCTATGGATGCGTCCAGCAGAACCTTTATTGAATCTTTTAATATCTCGTAGCCTGATTTGAAGATGAATACTGCGACCAGAATACCTGCTATCGGGTCAAGGGAATAGAACCCAAGGTAGTTCCCCAGTATTCCAGCTAATACAACGGCAGATGCATAAACGTCTGTTCTTGTATGCTTTCCATCGGCGACTAAGCTGGGTGATTTTGTCTCTTTTCCAACCTTGAGTTGATAACTGCTTAAAAGCAGGGTGAATACCAACGATGCCAGTGCAGCGGAGATCGCAATCGGAACGTCCGTTAAGACAACCTCTTCAAACTTTTCGACCGATGAGAGAATAATCTCATATCCCGCATAAAAAATCGCAAGAGCAAGCAACAGACTTACTATGTTCTCTGCTTTGTAAAATCCGTATGGAAAAGCTTCGGTAGGCTTACGACTCGAAATTTTAAGACCGAAGAAGACCCCAATGGAACTTATAACATCAGTAAGCGAGTGAATTGCATCTGCAACTAATGCAATGCTTCCGGAAAGGATGCCAACGGAATATTTTATGACCGCCAGAAATGCCGTTACTACTATTGACACCAGAGCGGCTTTTTTATCTCTACCTAAGCGAATCATAGGAATGTTTCATTACTATTTATTTATATAAGAAAAAAAGAATCGGTGTATATACTAATTAGCGAATAGGCATAACGGGGGACAAATAATGAAATTCATAAAATGGTTTGAAGAGGTAGGAACCCGAGACGTAGCTCTGGTAGGGGGTAAAAATGCGTCTCTTGGGGAGATGATAAGAAATTTGAGTGAAAAGGGGGTGGCGGTTCCTTCTGGTTTTGCCATCACTGCGGAGGCATATCAGTATCTGCTACAAGAAACGGGAATACAGGAAAAAATCAGAGATACGCTGGTGGATTTAGATACACATGATATGGAGAATTTATCCACGCGAGGCAGCCATATAAGAGGATTGATAAAGAATGCCGGCTGTCCAAAAGAGCTGGAGGAGGAGATAAGAACTGCTTATCGCAAGATGGAAGAGCGATATGGTGCAGGGGCGGACGTGGCGGTGAGAAGCAGTGCGACGGCGGAAGACCTGCCTACGGCTTCATTCGCGGGGCAGCAGGAGACATATCTGAACGTAAGAGGAGAAGAAGAACTGGTGGAAAAGGTTATGGAGTGCTTCGCTTCTTTATTCACCAATAGGGCAATATCCTATCGTGTGGATAAAGGATTTGACCATCTCAGCGTCTATCTTTCGGTTGGCATACAAAAGATGGTTCGCTCGGATTTAGCGTGCTCCGGCGTTACGTTTTCGATAGATACCGAATCGGGTTTCCGAGATGCGGTTTACATAACGGGGGCATTCGGTTTAGGGGAGAATGTCGTGCAAGGGACTGTAAATCCAGACCAGTTTTATGTTTTTAAGCCGACCTTGAAGGAGGGATTTAGACCGATTGTGGAGAAGAAATTGGGTACAAAGAGAAAGAAACTGGTATATAAAGAAAAAGGAACGGGAACAAAACAGAAAAAAGTTGAAAAGGCACAGCAAAGGGAGTTTGTGCTGACTGACGATGAGGTGCTTACATTCGCAAGGTGGGCTTGTATTATAGAAGACCACTATGGTACGCCGGTGGACATCGAATGGGCAAAAGATGGAAGAACCAATGAGCTTTTCGTGGTTCAAGCGAGACCGGAAACGGTGCATTCGCAAAAAGACGTTGCGGTGGCTGAGACATACGTGCTTGAGGAGGACAGGGAGTTGCTAAAGGCGCAAGGGAGGCTGCTGGTTGAAGGAGAGGCAGTAGGCAGCAAAATCGGATATGGCGAGGTAATTGCAATAGAAAACACCCGCGATATCCATGAGTTCAAGCCCGGGCAGGTTCTGGTAACTAACATGACGGACCCGGATTGGGAACCGATAATGAAAGTGGCAGGTGCGATAATTACCAATAGAGGTGGAAGAACCTGCCATGCCGCTATAATTTCACGCGAACTCGGAATACCCTGTGTCGTTGGTACGGTTAAGGGGACAAGGGCGTTAAAAGGAGTAAAAGACGTTACGGTAGATTGTTCAGAAGGCGTAGGAAGAATATACGAAGGGAAGTTGAAATACAGGATAGAAAAACTGACACTGGACAGCCTTCCACGACCTCACACCCGGATAATGATGAACGCGGGGGTTCCAGAAAATGCATTTGTTCATGGTCAAATTCCTAATGATGGCGTGGGCTTGGCGCGAGAGGAATTCATAATTAATTCTTATATCGGCATACACCCTCTGGCGCTGATAGAATACGATGAATTAAAGAAAAGGGCGACAGAGGAGGAAGACAGGAAGATAGTGAGAGTAGTTAAAGAGATAGACGAGAGAAGCGCATCGTACGAGGACAAAGTAGAATTTTTTGTGGATAACTTAGCGCGGGGAATAGGGAAGATAGCGGCGGGATTTTATCCCAATGAGGTGTTAGTGCGATTATCGGACTTTAAGACAAACGAGTATGCAAATTTAATCGGCGGGTATCTTTACGAGCCAGAGGAAAGCAATCCAATGATAGGCTGGAGAGGTGCTTCGCGTTATTATGACGATAAATTCAAGCCGGCATTTGGGTTAGAATGCCGGGCGATAAAGAAAGTGAGGGAAGAGATGGGGCTGACCAATGTTAAGGTGATGGTTCCGTTCTGCAGAACGCCAGAGGAGGGGAGAGAAGTAATAAAGACAATGAACGAATTCGGATTGAA
>QEXZ01000163.1 GCA_003160755.1 Methanomicrobiales archaeon | reverse complement strand
AAGAAAACCTGTGCTAAAAGAAAAACAAATTATTATGTTCTTTTGGTAAAGCTTTTCTATAAGCCCTTACAGGGCTTGCGGGGTGGTGGGGTGGAACCCCACATAAGAAAAGGTTTCTTGTAAAATCTCGTGGTTTTGCAATTTATTATCGGAAGGACTATAATCCACGTTCCTCACACCTATAAAGAAACGGTTGCTTGCAGACATGAAAAGAGAATACGGGAAAAAACAGGTACATTTAAATAACACCCTGTATAATAATCCTCTTTAAGGAGATGACCCTATGCGTTCAGACATATTAAAGAGAAATATTGAAACATTACCGCATCGTGCATTATTGATGTCTGCGGGACTAAAGGAAGACGATTTTGGCTTGGATAAACCTTTTATTGGCGTTGCGAACTCGTATAACAACATCATCCCGGGGCACGTTCACCTGAACGAACTAACGCAGGAAGTGAAGCGAGGGATTAGAGATGCAGGCGGCGTTCCTTTAGAATGGGGCGTACCGGGTGTTTGTGACGGCGTTGCGATGTTTGTAGAGATGCGGCTATCACTTCCAAGCAGGGAACACATTGCGGATAATATTGAGATAATGACACTTTCACATTCTTTAGACGGCTGGGTCGGCGTGACGAACTGTGACAAAATCACGCCGGGAATGTTAATGGCTGCGGGACGTCTCGATTTACCAGCGATTATGCTTACTGGAGGTCCAATGAAAGCAAACGTCGTAGAAGGAAAGAAGCATCATCCCATTGAAGGATTTGGCGTCGTTGGTCAGGTAAAAGGGGGAGTAATGAGCGAGGAAGAAGCGAATAAAATGCTTCCTCTTATGGCTTGCGGTGCCGGTTCCTGTGTCGGGCTCTTTACTGCGAATACGATGGCTGTTGCTACTGAGGTACTGGGTATGTCACTAACAAAATGCGCAACGACACTAGCGATAGACCCCCTAAAGAAGAAACAGGCGTATGAAACCGGTAAAAGAATCGTTGGGCTGGTTAAAGAAGGTGTAAAGCCAGGGGATATAATGACAAAAAACGCATTTGAGAATGCGATACGGGTAGATATGGCGATGGGCGGCTCAACAAATGCTGTGTTGCATATCCCTGCGATAGCCCGTGAAGCAGGCGTGGATATTAACGTGGATATGTTCGATGAGATAGCGCGGGAAACGCCGAATTTATGCAAGATAATCCCTGCGGGAACTGATGAGATGGCAGACGTTGACCGTGCAGGAGGCGTTCCTGCGGTTCTTAACTGCTTAAAAGATATGCTAAAAAATTCACCTACGGTAAACGGAAAATCAATACGGAAGATAGCGGAAGGAGGAAAAGTGCTGGATGATGACGTTATCCGAACCACAGATAATGCTTATTTCCCTGAAGGCGGCATAGCGGTATTAAAAGGAAACATCGCGAACAGCGCGATAATAAAGCAAACTGCGGTTGGCAAAGAGATGATGGTTCATTCAGGTCCTGCTAAGGTGTTCTATACCGAAAAGGATTTGTTGGATGCGATAACCCCTTACGGGGCTTGCGGGGTCACGGGGCAGAGCCTCACAGGAGCGAAAAGGATTGCAGAAGGAGATGTTGTCGTATTACCATTCCAGGGACCTGCGGGGGCACCGGGGATGCCGGAAATGTTGACGCCTACGGATGCGATAATGGGTGCAGGGTATAAAAAGGTGGCATTAATCACGGATGGTAGGTTCTCAGGTGGCACCACCGGTCCTTGCGTCGGGCATGTTGAGATGGAGGCATATAACGGCGGTGCAATCGGTGCGATAAGAGACGGGGATATAATAGAGATAGACATTCCGAACAGGAAGCTGAACGTTAGGCTGAGCGATGCGGGGATTAAAGAGCGGTTAAAGAAGATTGAAATACCTGATAGAAAACTGACGCCGTTATTAGTATCTTACAGGAAGAAGTTTACGGGGGTTAATTGTTATGGTAAGAAGGTGAAGGCGTGAAGTGATGATTGTTTCACCTTCATCGCTTTTTCAGACGACCCATTTATCGCTGTAAACTTGATTGAGGTATTGGTTTTGGCTGCCTTTGTCAAAGAGGATAAAAAAATAGAAACACACATGACACTTCCAAACGAGGTTAAAGCGAGGTTAGAAGAAGGAATTAATGAATGGCTTTTGAACTTTGATGGGATAGCAGAAGGAGGAATGATTTTTTTAGAGAAAATAGGGATAGAACCAAATCTTGAAACTTTGTTGAGTTATACGGCTGGTGTATTGGACTCTATTGTTGGCAGTTTTATTCACGCTCAACACGATAGAGGAATGAATGAAGAGGAAGATGAGGAAATGATCGAATTAATTAAAGGAAAAATTCCAGCGCTTGAACTCAAATTTAAAGAGTTTTTGAGAGAAAGAGAAGGGTTTAATGTTTAAATCGCTAAAAGAGGTCAACGAGACACAAGAATCTTCTACTTTTGGGGTGAGCGGAATGATCCGCAAACATTATGTTATATAACCAAGCCGATGGCGAAGCAAGTTTGCGAAGTTTTCCGAAGAGTAAGCTGAATTATACGTCAGTGAATAGTATCTCCACGTATTCAACGTCATCATCCCATAATTCAGAAATCGCTTTTGAAGAGTACCAACCTTTCCTCTTCTCAACTCTGCCATCCATATAATGGATTTCAATTTTGTGGCCAAACATCAGGAATCCTTCATTTGGTATGTGATTTTTACATGATACTTTATCCAATTGAAACTCGTTTACTTCTTCCATCTGGGAGGGCGTTAACCAGTTACTTTGATATTTCTCCATAATTTCCTCAACGTTACATCTATCGTTGTCACAGGATTGACAATAATCACTACAGATAAATGCTGTGATTTCTTTCTCCCTTCTCCTCATTCTTCCACCTACCTCGTATGCATAATATTCAGCCTATTTCATATCAACCGCCCCAATAAGCTGTTCAGCTCATTCCTGCGCCGTTTAGCCATCATCTCTTCCCATTCTTCCACGGCTTTTGCATCTTTGTCGCCTGTATAACCTGCTTCGGATTTATCCTTCAATCTTTCCAGCTCACCATAATCTAACCACGCACCATTACTGTTTAGGCATACATCTATTTCTACATCTTCAGCATATTCGAAGTCCATCAACCCGTATTTTGTCCTGTCACGTGTCGAAAAAACTTTTATCCGTTTTAATTAAATCGTATAATCAAACTATGGAACAAAGAACGATTAACCAAACTAAAATATCCCTAATCCAGGGTGACATAACCAGGCAAGAGACAGATGCCATCATCAATGCAGCTAATCCTTCCTTGATGGGCGGGGGCGGAGTAGATGGTGCAATCCATCGAGCAGGTGGAAGAGCTATTTTGGATGCGTGTAAGGAGATCGTTTCAAAGCAGGGAAGGTTACCGACTGGAAAAGCGGTAATAACCACAGGTGGAAATCTAAAAGCAAATTATGTGATTCATACAGTTGGTCCATTCTGGCAAGGAGGGACAAAGAGCGAAGCCGAACTTTTAACCAGTGCCTATCAAGAAAGCTTGAAATTGGCAACAAAGTATAAATTG
>QEXZ01000162.1 GCA_003160755.1 Methanomicrobiales archaeon | reverse complement strand
TCCTTCTGGGGCTTTTCATAACCCTTGTATCAAAACAGCTTATTGCATCTGTATTTACCGGAGAATTGCTTCGTGATACGGTAATTGGTTCCGCAATGGGTAGTATCGCAGCAGGTAATCCCATCACCAGCTATGTAATAGGTGGGGAGCTTATGAAAGAGGGCGTGAGTCTATTTGCGATAACCGCCTTCATAGTGACTTGGGTAACGGTTAGTATAGTTCAATTTCCCGCGGAAGCAGCTATTTTAGGCAAACGATTCGCAGTTATCAGAAACTCGCTGAGTTTCTTTCTCGCCATCCTTGTATCCATAGCAACTGTTACCACATTGATACTTATTCATTGAAGGTCGTGAGAAAAACAGAAAATGAAGATTTTAGCGGAGAATAAAAGAGAAGGGGGTAAATACTATAGCTTCTATTTTTTGGTCGCTGTTATTTTTCTATATTTCCTTCTCTTTTTCTTCGACCCGGAAGGTGCATATAACGCTCTAAAAGTGAGTGGGAACATATTTATTCAGATAATTCCAGTATTATTGCTCGTTATCCTTCTTATGGCACTTATAAATTATTTCTTACATCCAAAAACTGTGGCGAAGTACGCGGGAGAAAGGTCTGGAATAAAAGGATGGTTCTTCGCTATATCCGCAGGAATAATTAGCCATGGACCTATTTATGTGTGGTATCCTTTACTGAAAGAGCTTCGAGACAGGGGTATGAGAAGCGGATTAATTGCTGCTTTTCTGTACAGCAGGGCTATAAAAATACCACTGCTGCCCTTGATGGTCTATTATTTTGGGGCATTATTTGTGGTCGTGCTGCTGCCCTGTATAGTTATTGCCTCTCTCATAGAGGGTGAAATTATTGAGATAATGGAAAGGCAGAAAAGGTAAAATACCGTAAAGTCACCAGAGTAGGTTATAGGGTTCTCGTAAACTTATAATTACAATATCCCATCTATCATGGCACCACAACTTGGACATCGAGAATCTCGTATTTTATTCTCCAGAATCTGGAATCCATAGCGCCGGATTAGCAACTCTCCACATCGGTAGCAGTAGGTATTCTCCCCACCCTCACCCGGAACATTGCCCTCGTACACGTATCTCAATCCCACATCCAACCCAATTTCCCTCGCTTCACGTAAGGTAGTAACAGGTGTTGGGGGCAAATTAGTTAGCTTATATGTAGGATAAAACTGTGAGATATGCCAGGGTACGTCCACGCCTACACTTTTGATGAACTCCGCAATCTCTCTGAACTCTTCCTCAGTATCGTTCAACGTTGGTATAACCAGCGTGGTTACTTCAACCCAAATGCCCAAACTCTTGTAGAGCCTTATCGCATCCATGACAGGTTTCCGGTGTCCACCGCAAATTTTTCGATATAGGTCCTCGGAACCCTTCAGGTCTACATTTACCGCATCTAAATAAGGGGCGAGAGTGCGTATCGCCTCCTCCGTAGTATGCCCGTTTGTGATAAAGGTGTTGCATATCCCTTCTTTATGTGCCAGTATGGCGGTGTCATAAGCAAACTCGAAAAAGATGGTCGGCTCGGTATAAGTATACGCGATGGTTCTACAACCGTATTGCTTGGCTGCCGCAACAATCTCTTCAGGAGATGCCTCTTCCCCTACTATCAGTTTCTCGCCTTCTTTTGGCATCTGAGAAATATGATAGTTCTGGCAGTTCTTGCATCTGAAGTTACAGCCAACCGTAGCAATTGAGTATGCCTCAGAGCCGGGATAGAAATGGAAGAGTGGTTTTTTCTCTATTGGGTCAATCCCTTGCGCAACTACCTTACCGTAAACCAGGCTGTAGAGGACTCCGCTCCTGTTTTCTCTAACCCCGCATATCCCCCTCTTCGATTCGTTTATCTTACAATGATGTGGGCATAGGTGACATCTAACCGCGTTCTCTTCCAGTTTCTCATAGAACATCGCCTCTTTCATTTTAATCTTCTCACCTTTCCTTTCGATTTATGCGGCGGGGTTTGTGGAACCATTTAAAAAAATGCATACATGGATGATTATTTATTTATGGTAAGGAACACTATATTAAAAATATATAATTATGAACCCAAGAGAGGGAAAAATCATCGCCTACTATGGAAAGGGAGAGGGGAAGACAACAGCCTCTATTGGTCATGCCATAAGGACGTTGGGTCACAAAAAAAGGGTAGTGATATTGCAGTTTATGAAAGGAAGGCAAACTACCGGGGAATACCAGTTTCTAAAGACCCTCGATAACCTCCAGATACATCTTTGCGGCGCTCCTGGTTTTTTAAAGGACGAAGAGTCTCGGAAAAAACATCTTAAAAAGGCTAAAGAGGGCTTGGAATTAGCTCATAGAGTGTTAGCTGAAAAACAAGCCGATCTTTTGATTCTGGACGAGATATTGTACGCAGTAAAATTCGAGCTGTTAACAGAAGACGATGTTTTAGAGTTGTTGGAAAAAAGAGGTCATACTGACATCATTCTTAGCGGAAGGGAGCCAGGTGCCAGAATAATCGAGATGGCTGATATAGCAACACACATGGAGAAGGTCAAGCATTATTGGAATGAAACCAGCAGCACAACTTCAGGAATAGAATATTGAGTTTTGAGTGATTACCAATATCAATTAAAATTAAAAGAAAAAAAGAGAAGGTGTAAAAATGGGGGAAGAAGAATTGAGTATAGTAGTAAATGAGGACGCAACGGCAGAAGAAATCGCGCCGATAGCGAAAGCGGTGAATGACTTGTTTGTAATGCCCGTAGCAATGCGAAGCAGGAATAAAAAGGGCGTTAGGGTGGAAAAAGGAGAAATCATAGACTTTGAATACAGTGGTCCAGTATTAGAGCAAGTACTGAAGGAGAATCGAGCGATACACACAAATCTCCTTAAGGGCAGATATGCAGGTGTACCGGTGGTTGTTGCTCCGATTAGAAATAGGAAAGGGGATGTGGTAGCAGCTTTGGGCATTTTTGACCTGGTTGGAACAGTAGATTTGGGTGCTCTATTTGCCGATTATCCCGCAGTTCTCGAACAAGTTAGGTCGTATCGTAAAGGAGAGCGAAAATAGAAGAGAAGGAGAAATTAAGTTTATTACCGGTACATTGGATTGAACATAACAAAGAGCATGCGCAGGATTTTAAGCGCCGGGCTGAGAAAGCAAAAGAGTTTGATGAGAAGAGATGAAAAAAGATGTGGATATACTTTTGCAGGACTTAAGAGCGATACACGAGGATTTTAAACGTATTCCCGCAGATGAGATAGAAGTAGCTGATTGGGTGCGGTGGAAATGCCGGTATGGGTGTAGAGGCTATGCGAAGCATCTTACCTGCCCCCCGTATACACCAACGCCAGAAGAGACGAGAAAGCTCATAAAGGGCTATAAAAAGGCGATTATCGTGAGATTCAAAGACGTCCAGCCGAATCTGGACGTTCCTTCTTACCATATCCATCACTTTTTATGGGAAGCTATCAAGAAGATAAGCGATACGATGTTTGAGCTGGAAAGATGCGCTTATTTAGCGGGCTATTACAAAGCATTTGCTATGACTGCACTTCCTTGTTCCTATTGTGAACCCTGCATTCCAG
>QEXZ01000161.1 GCA_003160755.1 Methanomicrobiales archaeon | reverse complement strand
TTTTGACGAGGAGAGAACGCGGTACCAAGTAGAGCATATTGCAGGAGATAAGAGCGGCATTCCGTATACTGCGCCCTCGTGTGATACAATGCGCACTTATGGGAACTGTGTTGAAACAGACAAAATTTGTGAGAAAGTTTCTCATCCTCTAAACTACTATAAATTTAAACTCAAACTGAAGCAGAAGCAGGAACAGAAAAAATAGGTTATAGACACAGATTAACACAGATGATACTATAGCGGTTTAGCGGTTTGGTGGTTTAGCGTTTTGGTCAAAGGGGCTGAGCCGCTAACGAGCTAAACATCAAAACTCGCTTAATCTATGTTAATCTGCGTCTTAAATAGAAGGAAGTTATTTATACGTTATATCTAATGAAAAGAGCAATAGCAAGAGCGATATTTGACGACGTTGGCAGTTACCCGCTACCCGAAGGAACGACAAAAGAGTGGGTGACGGAAACCTTCGCTAAACTCGACGTTGAACCTGAACGCGAAATTGGATTCGAGCCCGAACTCGATTCCCACAAAAATAGGCTCTATGAAATAATACGAGATGCAATGTGGCAGAAACTAAATGCGGGTGTGAACGTTCCGAACTACCCTCAATTTCAGAATATGATTGCTCAATTTATCGTGCCTATCATGGACGATGATAGAACAGAAGCGCCACTGCTTATAAAAGAAGATGAGGCGAAGATAGTCGAGATGGATGCCTTAGAGCAGATGGCGAAGGAGTACAGGGAAAAGCGAGGAGAAAAACTGAAGCTCCGAATATGCGTTACCGGTCCGATAGAGCTGTATTATAATCAATTTTCGCCTCCCGTATATATTGACGTGCTGTCAAACCTCGCGAAATCCGTAGGTAGGTTCGTGAAGCATACGATAGAAGGAGCGAGGAATTATGAAGTGCAATGCGCGACAATAGACGAGCCGAGCATAGGGTTAGACCCTCGAATAGAAGAGGAGGGTATAATTACCGCACTTGAACTCGCTTCTGAATATGCGTTCCGAAAAGGCGTGGATACGCAAATACACCTGCATTCGCCTATTTTTTACGAGACGGTATGCGAAGTGAAGGGGATAAATGCGATAGGACTGGAATCCGCAGCTAATCCGTCCCTTTTAGCGCTGATAGACAAGAAACAGCTTGAAGAACACGATAAGTTCCTCCGTATCGGCGTCTCAAGAACGGACATACTCAGCATGGCAGCAGAATACGATGAAACACACCATACAAATGCATTTAAGGATAAGGGCGTTTTGGAGCGCGTAGTTAATGAATATAACAGTCCAGAGAAAGTAAAGAAGCGGCTGGAGAAAGCGTATTCCTTCTTTGGAGAACGAATAAAATATGTGGGACCTGATTGTGGATTGGGGCCGTTTCCCAGTCAAGAGCTGGCGTATTTGGTTTTGAAAAATACATCTGAGGGGATAACTGATTTTGTATTTGTATAAGTGATGAAAAAACCACGAGATTTCACAAGATTAACACAAGAAATAGGATTAATACGGGGTAAAGTAATCACGCTGAGATATGGTCACTATTACTCGTTCTCTCGTGGAAATCTGTGTAATCTGTGGTTAAACTAAACACATACAACTAAGTATTTAAGAGGGAAAAAGTCACATATAATATACAAAAATGCATCATTTAGCATCCACAGAAGGTATATTGAAAAAGGCTCTTGGATATGGGCATCAAATACACCCTGATGCTTTAAAACTTCTCGTAGCTCAGGACGACGAAAAAGCCCTTGAGGTTCTGGACTCCTTATCAGAAAAGTTCCTGGAAGCGATTGTCATTGATGCCGAACACGTTAAAGAGATTCTTGGGGAAACGGCAGTCAAAAAACCCGTGAAAACGCGGAAGGTCGGCTCGAAGCTTACTGGGAAAATAACACAGATTTATGATGGCAGTGGTCTTATTCAGCGGTGTCCGAAGTGCAACAGATGGATAATAGATAACTTTTGCATCGTTCACAGCGATGTTGAAGGGGTATGGGATTTAAGAATTAAAGCCAGATTTGAGGATGGCAAAGAGCGGTGCACATTGATTTTCAAAAAAGATGTAACAGAGAAGAGCGCAAACATTACACTGGAAGAGGCGAAAAAGCTGGGTGAAGCGGCAACGCTGGAAAGGATAAAAAACGCTTTAATCGGTAAGAATATCAAAATAGAAGGCGTAAAGCTAAATGGGAATTTCCTTGTAAAGGATATTAGAGAAGTATAAACTAAAATGGATACAGCAAAGAAAATCCGGGCGAGCTTAAAAAAGCTTCAGGGCAAGATAAAAAGTGGAAAGGAGATTTCCGAAAAAGATATAAATGAGATAGATGGTTTCTTGAGGAGGGTTTAGAGATAAAGATGAAAATAATAGGCGGAATATCTGCACAGGTTTTGGCAGCGAGAGTTGCCGCGGAGCTGGACTGCAAAGTTGCGTCATGCGAGTTTAAGCGCTTCCCAGACGGCGAATTATACACGCGTGTGCTGGACGACATAAAAGACGAAGAAGTAACCATCGTGCAGAGCACCCGAACAGATTCCGACCTGATATGCTTATTGCAGTTAATAGATGCGGTGGAAGAAGCGCGTAAAACAAAAGTTGTTATTCCTTATCTGGGGTATGCGAGACAGGATAAAAAGTTCGAACCCGGCGAAGCTATATCCATAAGGGCAATTGCAAGAAGTATATGCGCTGCCGGTATAGTTGATAATATCTATGTGGTTAATGTGCACAACAGAGGCGTATTGAAGTATTTCAGCGTGGATACGAAAGAGCTGGATGCATCGTCATTAATCGGCGATTACGTTGCGAAACGGGAAATACCACATCCGTTGATAATAGGACCTGATGGAGGAGCAACAGAGCTAACAAAAGCAGTCGCCGCACCCTACGGCTTCGATTATGACGTGCTGGAGAAGACGCGGATAAGCAGTGAGAAAGTGGAAATAAAAGCAAAAGAGTTAAACGTAGAAGGGAAAAATGTCGTTATCGTAGACGACATAATTTCCACTGGTGGGACAATAGCAGAAGCAACAGCCATGCTAAAATCACAAGGTGCGCACGATGTTTATGTCGCATGCATACACGGCGTCTTTGTGCAAAATGCGGTTCCGCGAATGTTCCACGCGGGTGTCAAAGAGATAATCGCAACTGATACGATAGAATTGGAATTCAGCAAAATAAGCATAGCGAAAATGGTTGCAGAGGAGTTAAGAAAATAAAGTATAAATAATGAACCACGAGATTTCACGAGATTAACACAAGAAATGCGTGTTAGTTATGGGTAAAATCGGGAATGGGACACTGAAACCTGATTTCTATTATTGTTCTCTCGTGAAAATCTGTGTAATCTTGTGGTTAATAATTTTTGGAAGGACTATAAATGTATATATAGCATAAGGCACATATAGAATAGAAATATAACGGAGGTGAAATAAAAAAATGGCTTTTGATTGGCTAATCGGGGTAGTTTTTGTAGCAGTGATTATACTGGCATCGGCGATAAAGATAGTGAAGGAATACGAGCGGGGCGTAATATTTCGGCTTGGACGTTTGGTGGGCGCAAGGGGACCGGGGCTGTTTCTGGTCATCCCACTGTTTGAAAGCATGGTAAAGATAGA
>QEXZ01000160.1 GCA_003160755.1 Methanomicrobiales archaeon | reverse complement strand
CTTTCGAGAGAATGATAAAGGAAGGATACAAAAATAATAAGGAAAAGATGAAATAATGTAAGCTATAGATTCTATATCTTATTTTTTCTGTAAAAAATAATATTCCTTTAATTTAAAATTAAGAATATAACAAAATACACTGATATGTTACTCCCTAAAAATCTAAAAAATATTTAAAAGCAGAGTATATACACAGTGTATCGTAATTAATTTTATAATAATTTTGGGTTTATTGGCTATAACTGGTTGTAGGGGCACAATGAATTGTACCCTCTCCATATTGTTGCTTAACTTTTTCTGCTGGCACGATCCATTACGCCCTTACATTACTGTTTTATTTACTTTTTGGGTTATAATCATTATATTATTTTATAATTATTATATATATTTTTAAAAATTTTCTCAACTTGTCATTTTGTCATGTTATTTATGATGCACTACGCTAGCATACTAGGTAAAAAGAGGACTATCTCGGGTATATAAGTAATTAATATGAGGGAAAAACTGCAACACCCAAAAAGGCAATAATTCCTTTGTTACAACAAGTAATTTTTCTTTTCCTACTGCACATCCCACCACCAAACCGTAAGCAGTAGGAGAAAATATGATGATAATAGCCTGAGCATCTAATATAGTACCTAAAGCAAGCAAAATAAGTATAACAATCAAAAATAAAAATTTCTGAGGTTAACTTAAACTCCAGCAAAATATTCGTTATAACGTAAATAATTCCAGTCATCGAAAAAGAATAATTTAAAATAAAAGATGATGCAATAAAAAATATAATTGTGCCTGTACTGATGCAGGCATCTACCATTGCTTCTTTAAAAGAGCCTAAATTTAGTGTCCGATAGCCAACAAAACCTAGCAAAAGCGCTAAAAATACAGCTTGTGCTCCACTCTCAGTCGGTGTGGCAATACCTCCGTAGATTAATACAATTAAAGAAATGGGTACAATTAATGCATATTTCGGTAACATCCGGACACTGTTTCCGGTAACATCCGGACAGCATTCCGGAATTATCCGGACAGCGTTCCGGCATATCCGGACACCTTGTCGAATCATTAAATAAAAGGTACCCTTTAATTATAATGATTAAAGGGGACCAAATGATGAGGAGACTAGATATGCTAAAAACGAGACAAATATTAAGATTAAGACACGAATTAGGATTATCACTGAGAGAAATAGGTCAAGTCTGCAGTTGCGGGAAAACAACAGTATCGGAGATTCTCACACGAGCTAAAGATGCTGAGATAGTGTGGCCGATTGACCTTAGCGATAAGCAATTGATGTCCAGGCTTTATCCGCCTACAGAAACTAAGATATCAGTTCACAAACCCGATATGGAATACATCTTTTGTGAGATGAAGAAAAAGAAGGTAACCTTGATGCTTTTATGGGAAGAGTATAAAGAGAAACATCCCGGTGGAATCATGTATACCCAGTTCTGTGACCGCTATCGGAAATTTAAAAAAGTAAATAAGATCTCCTTACATAAAGAGCACAAAGCAGGTGAAGAGGTGGAAGTTGATTGGGCCGGAGACCATATCTCCTATGTGAAACCGGGTACGGGTGAAGTCATAGCAGCATCCCTGTTTGTCGCTGTACTACCAGCGAGCGCATACCCTTTTGTATATGCTTATGATAATAGGAAAATGCCAAACTGGATAGATGCTCATGTACGAGCTTATACCTGGTTTGGAGGGGTCCCAAAGATTACCATCCCTGATAACACCAAAACTGCTGTTATCAAATCCGACCTGATAGACCCGGTCTTAAACAAGAGTTACCAGGAGATGGCCAGGCATTACAGGACTACCGTAATACCTGCCAGGGCGGGCAGGCCCAAAGATAAGGCAGCTGATGAAAATATGGTAGGGAATGTTTCCCGGAGAATAATTGCTGCTTTGAGAAACAGGCAATTTTTTAGCCTCTATGAAATCAACCAGGCAATATCCGAAGAACTTGAGAAATTTATCCACAGACCCTTTCAAAAGATGGAAGGCAATAGAAAGACTGCCTTTGAAAAGATTGACAAACCCTGCTTACAGCCCTTACCTTTAACCGAATATGAATATGCCCAATGGAAGGAGACAAAAGTTGCCTTTAATTACCATGTGGATTATGACAATTTTTTTTACAGTGTTCATTATTCCTATGTCAACCGCCCTTGTCAAATACGGGCAACTTCTAAAACCATAGAGGTGTATATAGGTCACAAGCGGGTAGCCGCCTATCCCAGAAACTACAACAGATCTAAAAGATATACCACCCGGGAAGAACATATGCCTGATGAACACAAGGCGGTTTACGGGTGGAGTTCCGACCGTTTCCTCTTATGGGCAGCAAAAACCGGACCGAACACCCGGGAATTCATAAAAAAGGTCCTTAAGAGCCGGGAATACCCTGTCCAGAGCTATAGGGCCTGCATGGGTATCATGCGTCTTGCTAAAGTCTATCCGCTTGAAATAATGGAAACTACCAGCAGGGAAGCCCTGGATAAAAATATCTGCTCTTACAAGTATTTTAACCTCATTTTAAAACAGGTTGTTTCCAAATTATCAAAGAGAGAGGATGATGAAATCATACAGCATGAAAATGTTAGGGGAAGCAGGGCTTATGCAGGAGGTGGTATCCATGCTTAATAATCCTACTGTAGAAAAACTTAAAGGTATGAAACTTAAGGTCATGGCTCAGGTGCTGATTGATCAAGACCCTGCTTTAAGAGAGCTCTCCTTTGAGGAAAGACTGGCTATTATGGTTGAAAAGGAGTGGTTGCACCGAAAAAATACCAGGATTAAAAGACTCCTCTATAAGGCCTCTCTGGCCATAAATGCCTGTATCGAGGACATTGACTATACTCAAGAGCGAAAGATAGATAAAAAGACCATCTGTACACTTTCCAGCTGTACCTTTATCGAACAGAGACTTAATATCATCATTTCGGGTAAAACAGGCTGTGGTAAATCCTTTTTGGCCTGTGCCTTCGGGAATAATGCCTGTCGTTATGGTTATACTGTCAGATACTACAGGATACCTGAACTCCTACTTGAAATTCAGGCTGCAAAAAACGAAAACTGCTATATTCAATTCATGGATAAGTTGAAAAAAGTAAGGCTTTTGATATTGGATGACCTGGGCCTTAAGTCATACACCTTAGAGGAAAGCAGGGATATCCTTGAGATTGCAGAAAGCAGGTATAACAGATCATCCACCATACTTTCCGGACAGATCCCCCATACGCATTGGTATGACTTATTCCCTGATCCTGCCACAGCAGATGCCATAATGGATAGGATAATCCACAATGCCTATATTCTGCCTCTGGACTCAAAAAGATCTATGCGGGAGGTGATGGCAAAAAAGATTATTCAGGCAATCTAATAACCGATAGGTTAAAAAGGTATTGCCGAACAGTCACTATGAGTATACAATAATAGTACAAAACCTTATTGGAAAAAATAGTAAAGCTTTTCAGATTAAATTCTTTCAGGTCTTTCAATTTAATATGAACTAAATGATAATTATTGATTAAGAATAATGTTAATAAAAATTGAATCGATAAGGTGTCCGTATGTTACCGGTTTAATGTCCGGATGCCTTCGGAATTGCCGTCCGGATACTCCGGAATACGCA
>QEXZ01000016.1 GCA_003160755.1 Methanomicrobiales archaeon | reverse complement strand
TGCTTATCCAAATAAGGGGTGCATGCTCTTATCTCAATCGTTGTAGGATTTCTATTTTCCGGTGGTCGGCATTTAAGCACGTTGGCTATGTAAACGTCGCTTCTTCCCAACCCCACTGACCACAGCAACTCGTCAAGCACCTTTCCCGCTTTACCCACAAACGGTATGCCTTTTAAATCTTCATAGTAACCCGGAGCTTCACCCACGAGCATTAGTTTCGCGGATAACGAGCCTTCTCCGGCAACGGGCTTGGTCCTCGTTTTCCACAATTCGCAGCGCTTACATTCTTTTATTCCTTCTTCCAGTTTTTTCATCTCTTCTTCTCGGGGCATTGAATATCATTTAACATTCTTTATTTGTAAAAGCATTAACTATAATCATTCCAGTAACAAATTGCAATTAATAAACCACGAGAATTCACAAGATTAACACAAGAAATGACGGTTGATAGGGGACAAAATCACCGATGACCCACGGAAAAATGTTTTCTATTAATGTTCTCTCGTGAAAATCTGTGTAATCTTGTGGTTATAATTATCGGAATGACTATACTATCAATAATCGATATGATTTCAATCGAGAAGGCGCAGGAATTAGTAGACCGTGAAATAGCAAACGATGCTTTGAGGAAGCACATGCTTGCAGTATCAGAACTAATGGGCGCGCTTGCAGATAGAATGGGCATCGGAGAACAAGAAAAACAGAAATGGACGCTTGTCGGCTTGCTGCACGACCTGGATTACGAACGTACAAAAGACAATCCTGCAAAACACGGGCTTATCGCAGCGGAAATGCTGAACGAAGAACTGCCTGATGAATGCTTGCAAGCGATAAAAGCGCATAATACGCAAACCGGGTTTGAACCGAACAGTAAGATGGCAATGGCGTTGGTTGCTGCGGATGCCATTTCGGGTTTAATACCGCCAACCGCATTGATGATGCCCACGCGGAAATTATCGGAAGTAACGGTGAAATCATTGAAGAAGAAATTCAAGGACAAGTCATTTGCGAGGAGCGTAAGCAGAGAGAATATAATGGTGTGCGAAGAAGAACTCGGTTTAGAGCGAAAAGAATTCTTCAAACTCGCGCTGGAGGCACTTCAAGCGATAAGTGATGAGCTGGGATTATAGATAAATTCTAAATTTAACCACAGAGTTCACAGAGGATAGCGGTTTAGCGGTTTAGCGGTTTAGCGGTTTAGCGGTTTAAAGGTTTAGAGGTTTAGCGGGTTAGAACGGCTACTGGCACCTGACACCTAATTCTCTCTGCGAACTCAGCGCTCTCTGCGGTGAATTTTGAGCTTTATCTCTTCGCATCATTTCAACTATCTCACAAGCCTTGCATATTCTCGATGCCGATGGCGCTCCACACCGTTCGCACCTCAAAAGTTTTCTTTTCGACTGCTCCTTCGGCAAGAACTCCGACAACCTTTCATATCCACGTAACAAAGAATATTTTGTCCCCGGGTGTCTCCTTTCTAACTCGTTCAGCATTCTTTTCACCGTGAACCGAAAAGATAGCTCGGCGTAAGGACCACGAATCGTGGCTATCTGTATTCCCGCGGCAAGTGCATACAATGCAACTTCCTTCTCGGGTACCATTCGTAACGGCTTAATCCGCGGCACAAACTCTTCCCGTCGCCCTCGCAGCCTCCCCAACCGCTCTATGTCACCTCGCATGTAATTGATCAGAATCGTCTGAACTTCGTCGTCCAGATTATGGGCGGTTGCAACCTTCGTGGCACCCAATTCCTTCGCTTTTGTTTCTATTATCTGCCTTCTCAGCACGCCACAAAAAGTGCAAGGCGCCTGCTCAAATTTTCTTGACACTATTTCATCCAGCGTAAATCCAAACTCACGTTCAAAAGAAAAGGTAAAAAGCTCCACGTTCAACTCCTTTGCCATCTTCTCTGCATTCCTCAGCGTTATCGAACGGAATCCCTTTATCCCTTCGTCCACCGCAATTGCAATGAAATCCAAATCGGTGCGTGAATGAAAAAACCGTTTTAGCATGTACAAAAGAGCTGAGCTGTCTTTCCCTCCGCTTAACGCCACGGCAATCTTATCCCCGCGCTCCACCGCACGCTGTTTTCTTATCTCCTTTTTCACCTTCTTCTCTACATCCTCAATGAAATGCTTTTCGCACAAGTGCAGCCCGGAGTATCTCTGATAGATTATCGCATGACTTGAACACTTTTTTTTGCTGCATTTGATTGCCATGATCTCATTTTCAATTAGATATTATAGAATAATGTGGAAGCAAAGTAGATAAAACGAGGGCTAAATTTATACTTATACCCATCGAATATTTTTAAATTTTAAAGTGGCAGGTATGAAGGAATTTAGCATTAGCACAAAAGAGCTGGAATACATACAGAGATGGGTTCTCTGGAGCATAATAATCGGTATAGTGGCAGGACTCGGCGCAATTGCTTTTTATTTATTGTTACAAACTACGAGTGCATTTTTCCAGGGTTATATCTCTGGTTACCATCCTGCTTTACCGGCTGGTGAACCTCCTATTTTATCTTTTCTCTCCAATTCATTCCGTTTGTGGGTGCTTGCGCTGATTCCCGCGGTCGGCGGACTTATCGCAGGGTTGATTATATACACTTTTGCTCCCGAGGCAGAAGGACATGGAACAGATGCAGTGATTGATGCATTCCACAATAAAAGCGGGGAGATAAGAAGAAGAGTGCCTCTGGTCAAGACAATCGCATCAGCCATAACCATCGGCTCAGGCGGGAGTGCAGGACGAGAAGGTCCAATTGCACAGATAGGTAGTGGATTCGGTTCTTTTATCGCTTCTCGGTTGAAAATGAGTGATAGGGAGAGGCGAGTAATGATGCTCTGTGGCGCCGCAGCGGGTATCGGGGCTATATTTAAAGCTCCACTTGGTGGCGCATTGTTCGGTATAGAAGTACTATATAAAAGGGATTTTGAGATGGAATCCATGGTTCCCGCGATTGTTTCTTCGGTTGTTGCATACGCCGTATTCTGCTCCTTTCCACAGATAGGATGGGGTCCTATATTCGCAACGCCCTATGATTATACCTTCAATCACCCCTACGAACTGATTTTTTATGCGATATTGGGTATCGCTTGCGCGGCAGCAGCTATTTTCTATATAAAAGTGTTCTATGGGACGAGGGATTTCTTCAGGGGATTGAAAATTCCAAATCACCTGAAACCCGCTATAGGCGGAGCAATACTCGGACTTCTTGTGTTACTGGTTGGCTACATTGAACCAGAAGCATTAGATGGCATTCTTGGTATGGGATATGGCTGCATCCAGTTAGCCATAAACGTAAAATGCGGTCTTTTTATATTGCTTGTCGTTGCCATTGCGAAGATATTTGCTACATCGTTTACCATAGGTTCGGGAGGAAGTGGAGGCGTTTTTGGGCCTTCTTTGGTTATAGGCGCAATGTTGGGCGGTCTGTTTGGCTGGCTTTCTCTTTATTTATCTCAGCTTTTCTTCCCCGGCGCAGAGATAATCACAGAAGTGACGTTATCAGCTTTCGTGCTTGTAGGGATGGCCGCTTTTTTCGCGGGTGCGGCGAAGGTCCCCATTGCAGCAATATTAATGATTTCCGAGATGGCGGGCAGTTACAGCCTGCTGGTGCCTTTGATGCTGACATCCGTAGTGGCTTATACGCTCTCCGGCGGCTGGACGATATATGAGAACCAGGAAAAAACGAGGAAAGAATCACCAGCACATAGTAGAGAGTTCATGGTGGATATTCTGGAAGGCATAAAAGTGAAGGATGCATATACGAAGGACGCACTCACTATTCCTGTAGATAAGACGGTGAAAGAAGCGCTTTACTTTGCCGAGAAGGCGGGGCATATGACTTACCCGGTGGTTGATAAGGACGGGAAGATGGTCGGCATAACGACCATAATGGCGTTAGAAAAGCAAAGGGAGGAAGGAGCGGATTACAGGAAGATGGGGTTGATATGCGTAAAGGAGCAGGATGTAATCGTGGCATATCCGGATGAGTTTCTGGAGGACGCTCTGCGTAAGATGGACACGTACAATGTAGGGCGATTGCCGGTACTGAAAAAAGAGCGTGAAGAAGGGAAAGTTTCGGAAGAATTAATCGGCATAATAAGCAGGTCAGATATAATAAGGGAACACTGCCGCAGGTGGTCGCGTATTAAGGGGGAGTCTTCTTAAGCTATGGATGAGCGAAAATTTGGTATGACCGCGAGGGGGATTATCTTGAAGTTATTTTTGAGCGTAAAGCGGGATATTTCAGGGAGACGGAAAACGATGCAGTGATGGAAAAAGTTGATGAGGAAGGAAATATCATTGGCTTTTCCATCCTGAAGGTAAGTGCATTGAAAGAACGGGAGCCGATTTCTGTCAGTCTGCGATGAAAAGTAAGTTATCCTTCAAAGAGGCATTTTTGGTTTCTCTTTTACTTGCTGCTCATCAGCAAGGGTTGCGGCGTAATCCAGACAAACGAGAATATCTTCACGTTTTAATCTATCTATATATATCTTAAATAGAACTCTTTCTCTTTACCTATGCGGTGTAGGCAGTCCTCAACTCCTTCGGCAAAAGATAATAAAATGCTCCTTTTGAAGCATGACGCTTGAATTTCACCGCTGGTGCTTTCGCTTTCACTTGTTTCACATATATTCTATTCCCGCTCGCATTAATTATTTTCCAAACCCGCCCAGCCAAGGCAAAAACATCGTCAATTGGATATTGAACCTCGCCGATGCTTTGTTGTGAGTTAATATCATAAACCTTTAATGCTTTTGAGTCGGCTATATTAGAATGAATCTTTCCCCATCCTCCCAAGTCCATTAATTTAGTAGATGCACGCCATCTTCCGTTTCCTTTTTCTATCCATTCATGTTCTACAAGATGCCTCAAAATGTCTTTAAGCTCATCTTCTGAACAGAATTCGTTAAATATCCCCGAAAAATACTCGTCTCCTAAACCATTAGGAGAGGCATAAAGAGATGAAAATGTTTGCTGCACCACTACGGATAAGTCAGGTAAATAATCAACTTCTTCAACATAACCATCAATTGCCACATTTAACATCTCCTTCAGTAACGCCGCCTCATCTTCTGAATCGTACAAAGCAAAAACTCTGTTCTTTTGAGTTCGTCTGTTTCCCCTTCCGATACGCTGAAGTAATGAAGATGTGCCCCAAGGGACCTCAGCAAGAACTATCGCATCAATATCTCCAATATCTATACCAATCTCTAATGTCATGGTAGCTATGCAAATTCCAAATGATGATTCTTTCATAAAACTTTCTGCTTCTTCGCGAATTGCTTTGCTTAAGCTCCCATGGTGAACGACAACTTTCTCCCGTCCCCACAAATTCCTCGCTTCCACTGCCATCATTTCTACACTTTTTCTTCTGTTGCAGAAAATTAGCAGCTTCTTGAGTTTTTCGTTTCTTGCATGTTCAAAGACCTCTTTAAGCGACTTGACCAGCGTATATTCGAGTTCACGCCTGCCATGAGATTTAATAACTTCAAAATCGTTAAAATAGCGGTTTCCTATATCTTTCGGGTCAGCTATGGTTGCGGAAAGAGCATAAATATTAAACACTGTTTCTGTAATGTATCGGAGTCTTTTCAAAAGCAAGCGAATCTGGTCACCCCGGTATGTATTATCTATAAGATGAATTTCGTCAAGCACAACGGCTCTCAACTCTTTAAAGGCTTGAGGATGCCTGCAAATTAGCGAATCGAAGGATTCGGGAGTTGTTATGAGTAAATTCGGTAGCTTTTTAGGATTGAATGAAGGGCTGTCGCCGGTTTTTAATGATGTGTAAATGCCTAAATCCTCAAGCTGCTCTTTCAGCCGATAATACACATCGTTAACCAATGCCCTTGTAGGGGAGATATAAAGTATTGCCAGGTTCGCCCAACCGTCATTAAAAAATCTTTCAGCCAGAGGTGCAATAACCGCTTCTGTCTTTCCACTTGCAGCAGGAGACGTAACAACTGCATTTTTTCCCGCTATAACCACGGGTATTGTTTCTATTTGGACAGGTAGGAGTTTCCCAAATCTACCAAAAAACGTTAGCCATGTTCGTTTAAGCTCTCTTTTCAGTTCTTTGATTGTTTCTCTATCTGTCATGTCATCTCAACAGTTCTTCTACTCTCCTATCCGGATGAAAGAGAAGGAGGTCAAAAGCTTCTACCGCCGCTTTGATAAAGATGCGAATATTATCTCTTGGAAGCAGTTCGTAGATTCTTGGGAGTAGCTCTTGGTTGATAGGAGTATTGTATGCCTGTTCATATATCGACGATGCCCTCTCTAACATTTCTCTTAAAAATTTCTCTTCAATACGTTCTATTTTAATACGTGGTATTGTATTAAGAGGCTCTCGTGAGTCTAAAACCTGATGAGGGACGAAGGCAAAAACGGTTTCAACATAACTGGGGTTCTCCCATAGAAAGGGTAAGCGGCTATAACCACAATATTGTAACTTAGTTTCATGTCCCCAGTATCCCCTATATATTTTATGCTTATAAAAATTATTCTCATTCACTTCTCTCCTGAGTCGTTCATCATTTTTTGTCATTGAAACGAATCCTTTCAAAAAGTTCCATACTTTATTATTTTGGTAATACGAAAACCAGTAGGGTTCAACACTTTCCGCTTCGTCCAATAGGATTACAAAACCATCAAGCCCAATGATGTTTCTCGCAGCCCAACCAATCCCACTCAATATATAACAATAAATATTCGCACACGTAGCCTTATCATACATACGAGGACATCCTCCTAAATACTCCCAACTTGGATACCCTTCTATCCATTCCCAAAGATATTCCTTATCCTCACCACTTCTTAACTTTCTAATAATTTCACCAAGATACAGATGCTCTTCGAGTTTGTAGGAATCCTCAGTTCTCGCTATTGACCGCAGAAATTCCCTAAAATCGTATTGATATCCTTCTTTTTGGAATCGGAAGGAATTAATAATAGCTTCGTAAATCCTTTTTGGCTTATAGAAAGGCAATTCGTTAGAGCTGAGTTCCACTAACGAAACAGCCCAATTATTTTTTAGTGCTGTTGCATAGATATGTTCCAAAAGATGCGTCTTTCCGCTTCCATAGCCACCGATTAGTACCTGCGATCCTTCTTTTGCTTGGTTTAGCCTGTTTTTAATGCCTTCTATTTCCACATCGCGACCAAATGTAAATTCCTCCACATGTTCATGGGGAACAATTCCTAACCTGAAGGCTTCAATCATTTGTCTTGCTTTATACTGCTCTTTTGGCATGATGCGAGGTTTTAGAACTTCAGGTTTTGACAAAACAGGCGTTTCTATTAAAAATCGCACTTCTTCTCTTCTTATCCACCTTAAAAGTCCATTATTAAATTTTACACGAAGTTCAAATCCCCTATATCTGCGCTCAATTACTTCTCCTTTTCCATAAATTATGTGTTCAATTAATTGCGACACTTTTCTGCCCTTTTTTATCGTAGATAAAGTATAATTTTCTTTGGTAAAGCTTTCTTTTTGAAAGAAAGCTTTTTTAATGCATATTTGCATCGACTACTTCACGCGCCCTTTCGATAGACACCAGCTTTTCTGAGCTGCGCAGTATATCAAAAGCATTAATAACACTCTTAACAAAGAGTCGCTTGTAGCCGATTTCAAATTTTTTCTCATAAGCGGCATTGGCAATATTTTCTATGCTTTCTTCCAGCGTGTCGGACTTAAACGGAGTTTTATAGGCTATTTCGTAAATTCGTGCCAATTTTCTCCCTATTTCTGCCAGCATATCCACTGCTTCAACAGGGATTTTTTCAAGATCTATCTTTACACCCCTTGGATTGATTTCTGTGTCGAAAACACCGGAAATTCTTTGACGTAACGCTACATAAATTTGTGTTTGTCCGTCAAGGAAGCTTTCATCAGGGACGGCATAAAAGAACATCGTATTTTTTACGTTTGCATGTCCACAGGCATCAATAAGTTCCCGCAAGTTACTCAAAAGCGTGTCTTTTTCCTTACGACTCATGCTTGACGTTTGTTCTGCTTCGTCCATAAGCATAATGAGACCAGAATAGCCTATTTCCCGAATCCACTGTATAAGAGAACGAATCATCCTGAACGCCGTACTTTTGTCTATTTCCTCAAAGATACCAAGATTATTAAGAAAGTTTTTTTGGGAATTTTCACCCTTTAACCATTGCAGAATCAGTGTAAAATCATTCTCCTTCTTTTCTGCCAAGCACAAAAAAGCTTCTTTTACCGCATTTCTGAAGCTTGTACTTTCATAAGAACCAAGCGAAGAAGCATAACTGTTGAGTTCTTTTCGTATAGCATCGTCGGATAATTTCGCTGACAGCTCCTGATATTTTTGGCTATACCACGTCTTTATAACTGCTTCTATTCCTCTATCATACCCGGATAAAAGTTCTTCGGGTGTTTGTGGATACATAAGGTTCGCAACGATTGCTTTGTAAACCAGTTCCAGTTTATGAAATGGTGTTTCTTTGGGGCTTAAGGATATATATGATGAGATATAGTTATATCCCCATGCTTTTTCTCTAATGGAATACAAAAAGTGTGTTTTGCCACCTCCATAGGTGCCGATTACCATTTTAAATATCGAGCCACCATTCTTTATATGGGTTTTGAGATACTCTTCATCAATTGTGCTGAGGTAATCATCCAATCCAACGGTAAAATACTGGGACCCATATTCAGGAGGATTGCCCATTCCTACGATTTCCAGGATCCACCTTGCAACTTGCGAGTCTATTTCAATTTCTCTGTTTGCCATTTTTGTTGTACAGTATATAAAGTATAACTTTCTTCTATTTAAGACATGGATTTACACGGATTTTTTCTTCTATTCATTGCGCTGGGCTAACGGCATTGCTCTTTTCATCTGTGTTAATCTGCGTATCTGTGTTAATCTGCGTTAATCTGTGTCTATAATTTGTTTCTTGTTCCCTCTCTCGAAACTTAATATGTGAAATATAATTACCTCCACCTTTTTCATTAGAAGGAATCCACAAAAAATCTGACCTTCTTCGGGTATATGCCCTCGTAGCAGATATGAGGCTAAGTTCAAGATTTTCAATCCTCCTCTCCGTTAACCTGTATAAATCATAACTGAAGAAAACACGCCCATAATCTCTGTAATTGCTTTTTGTGGGGTTCATTTTAAAATTCCGACTTTGAATCAGAAAAGCCAAATTTGAAAGAACAGCCGTGATAGGTGCGGCATCTCCAATTTTTCCATCATTGCGATAGACAGCAACTCTATACGCATCGTATAAACTGGACAGAAAAGTATTATCATCGAATTGTCTCTGTGTGATTTGGGCATGGGCATATTTCAGTTTTTGCGCGATTGTTTCTGGTATAAGCTTAGATGAATCTAATTTCTCTTGCTCAGGTCCATACCAAATCTCAATGTTATTATTATCTAAATCAATTTTTAAGGTGTAAAATGAAACTTTGAGCGTAGGATAATGCCCTTTTAACTCAAACCCCAACTGTTGAAGAGTTTGTTCTAATCGCTGCCCAAAGCTTTTCTTGGTTTTCTCTTCCCACTCAGGGATTTTTAATTTTACCTGCTGTATGTGCTGCTCTATACCCTCTTTAACAAACTCATCTAACTTGCTTTGCTTTAATGTCTTTTCGATTTTGACCACCTCCTGTTTTATCTTATATAAATTAGTCAGTGGTTCATTCTCTGCCAATCTTTTAACTGTGCGAATAGACTTCTGTATATCCTTGATATTAGCCCCTTCTTTAGAAAGTGTTTTTAGAAGGTCTTTTTCTTCTACATCCATGTTAATCCCCCTATCATTAGTTTAATATTTCTAATATAAATAAGAATAATGTAAAATTTACCCAGAGGAAGCTGAGCCAATGCAGCTGAAAGACTTCCTCTCTATTTATCCAAATATCCAAACCCAAATTCCTCCGAAAATCATAAAGGTTTATATGATAAGGATCCCACATCAAGATGAGAGCGATGCTGAAGAAGATAGAGATAAAAAATTTCAAAAGTCTCGAGGATTGCAGTATCGAGTTGATGGATTTCAACGTGGTGATTGGACCAAACGCCTCAGGTAAAACGAATTTTGTTGAGTTGTTCACATTATTGAGGAGAATATATGTGGATAGAGAGCCGTTTCCTTTTCTGGATTGGTGGGGCTATGACAACGTTGTATGGGATAGAAAAGAAGAATTGCCGATAACTGTGAAGTTATTCTTCGAATTAGCAGGCTACAATTTCTCTTTTGAAACGGTTTTCACGGGTGTTGGCGGAAGATTTCAGATATTGAAGGAAGCGTTTGAAATAGAAGGAATTTTAACGCTTGAGAGGGAAGGGGAATGGCTGAGAGTGCGACATGACAAGAAATTCTTTGAAGAGGCTTGGGACAAAATTCAACACTGGTGGGGGGAAGAAGCACCATTCGACCAATTTTTCAGGAGAGGAAAAAAAGGTTTAATAGAGCAAAGTGTCAGGGTAAACAAAGAGGATATTCCTTCTAGCGTATTTAGTGTATTCGGGTACAATAAGATGGCTAACTATAGGGAAAATTTGACTTTAAGCCTCGTAAGCTATCAACAACAACCAGTACAACAATATCAATTGCTTATCTTGGAACCGTCTACGAAAGAGCAAATTGAAACGAGAGTACCATTTTCGTGGGAAATGGAACGACTAATCCAGAAATTTATAGAAAATATCACAATTCTAAAGGGATTGGACATAAGAAAAATGAAAGAGCCTTACAAGCAAAGAAGAGATGTTCTTATCTCTGAAGACGGAAACAACGTTTGTAATATTCTATATAACCAATTCTTAAAAGAGAACAAAATACCTGACAGGGTTGATTCGTTACTGTCCTATATATTTCCAGATACGAGTTTGAGATTTGAGTTGACGCAGGATGGAAGGGTTTTGATGAAAGTATTTGAGAGATACACATCCGGAAGACTTTTAGAACTGACAGCTCTAGGAATCTCTGACGGCTTTTACAAAGCATTGACAATTTTAACCGCATTGGAGTCAGAACCGAGTTTGTTAGTCGTGGATGAGGTAGAGAATTCGTTGCATGCAAAGGCTCTGGAGTTGCTAATAGACGAGTTGAAGATGAGCGAGTGCATGACGATATTGACGACTCATTCTCCTATGGTTGTGGACATAGTGGAACCAAAAGATTTGATTCTGGTGGAGAAAGGTGACGAAGGAACTGTTTTTAGAAGAACAGAGAAGCCAGAGGAGGTGAGAAAGGAATTGAGTGAAAGAGGGATAACGCTAAGCGAAAGATGGCTTTATGGTAAGTTGTGAGATATTTTCGGAGGATGCTCATGGTCCGGAATTCTTTTTGATAAAATTGTCGTAGTGGTAGATGCGGATGGCCCAGCGAACAGAGTGGAGGTCTTCAAAAGGGTTGATGTTCATATTGCGAAGGAAATCAAGAGTAAAGTAGAAGTGATAATTTTGGATTACGAGTTGGAGGAATGGATATGTTACAGTTTTGGAATACACTTTGCAGGGGATAAACCTTCAAAAGCTCTTAATGAGCGGTGTAAGGAAAAGAGGGGGTCTAAGAGAGGATATAAAAAATGGCAATTGCCGAAATTCGTGGAAAATTTGGATATTAATGCATTAAGAAGAAATTGTCGCTCATTTGAGGAGTTTGTTAGCATATTACTTGCGGGTAAATAAAACTTCACCTACAAATATCATTTAATCTAAAGGTGAGTGGAAATGGAAGAAATAGAAGCGACAGGGAGGTGAAATGGTTTAAAGACGTTAATAATCGGCAGATCCGATTAACGCGTGAGCGACATGAGCATTTCGAGACAGTACATCCTGAAATGCCAAGGCAGATTGGAAAATGGGAAAAGAAATAAAAATCGGGTATGACAGCGAAGGGGATTACCTTGAAGTCATTCTTGAGCGTAAAGCGGGATATTTCAGGGAGACGGAAAACGATGCGGTGATGGAAAAAGTTGACGAGGAAGGAAATATCATTGGCTTTTCCATCCTGAAGGTAAGTGCATTGAAAGGACGGGAGCCGATTTCAGTCAGGCTGCGATGAAAAGTAAGCCTTTAAAGAGGCTTTTTGGTTTGCTATGAAAATACTTTATTATTTTCATGCTCATGCGTGTCGCCCTTTGGGGGGTCAGGAAAGTTTCCTTTTTTAATTTTTGCAAATAGCTCTATACATTCTCAAGCTTCATATTTATAAAGCACCATTTAGTTTAGGGGGAAGCATAAAATGGGTTCGCTTTATTTGAACAGACTATCGCATCAAGAGCGGGAAGAACTTAAAGGCAAGCTATCCGAGATACAGCAAGGCAAATGCTTTATTTGTGAGGGCACGATAGATTTGGCAGTCCATTCGGTCCAGATCGACCATGTTATCCCTACAAAGATGGGTGGTAAAGATGGCCCATCGAATCTTGCTTTAGCTCATTCGAGATGTAACGAGTCAAAGCAAGATGCAGATTTGAGGGTAGCAAGGATATTAGCGAGGTTTAGTAAAATTCGAGAGGCATGTGTAAAAGATAATAGGGGACCTAATCTAAGCGATATTTTTCATAGATATGGCGGTTCAAAATTTGAGTTGCCTTTAGAATTGGAGGACAATAACGAAATAGTCAAGTATTCACTCTCTCACGGAGATGATAGCCAAGTATACGAAGAAAGATTTTATACCGACGAGTTAAGTGGGTTTAAATATTTCTTCGCTGAGTTGCCAATTGAATATCTATTTCACGATGATAGGATAAATCCGAGAACAATTGGACAAAACATTTCAAAATTGGTTAAAGAATTTTTCTTGAAAAGACCGCAATTACACATTTCTTTGGGCTGGGTTGAGGTTAATGATAATACAAAATCGAAAATTAAGATTTTCGACGGACAGCACAAAGCGGCGGCACAGGTTTTATTAGGAGTTAAAAGGTTGCCAGTAAGAGTGTTTTTGAATCCTGACCTCGATGTTCTTCTTACGAGCAATTCCAATGCGGGAACGATTTTGAGGCAAGTAGCTTTTGATAAGTCAGTACAAAGACATCTGGGGAGTGCCCTCTATATTGATAGAGTTGAGCGTTATCAACGAGAGCGAGGGCTTTCTCCTGATGATTTCAACTTCTCAGAACGAGACCTTATGAACCAATATAAAGGAGAATCAAAGGAAATGGGGCGGTATATATTGGATGCTGTTAGAGACTCCATAACCCATCATCAAGCGAATAAACTCAAGGACTATATAGATTTTGGAGGGCAAGGTAAGGAAAAACCATTCTCATATAGCACAATAGAAAAAACCTTTTATTCCTTTTTCATTTACCCTGATGTCTTGGATACGCCTGTTAACTACCAATTAGAGGAAGGAGAGAATCCGAGAGAATTAGAAGAAGAACAAATACTCAGGCTGATGAATATCATAGCCGAGGAAGTATTTGTTGGAAAGTTTGACCCGGACATTGGAACTTATAGAATTGAAAAAAGAATTCAGAAGGGAGAAGATATACCAGATAATCATCTAATAGCTTACAGAATGAGTAGAGAGGAAATAATTTACCATTGGCTTCGATATATAGAACAAATAATAAAAGACTACTTTATTATACAAGGAAAGCCGATACAAGAAAAGAAACTCTTTCAATACCGATTTCCAGAACCACTCTGGGAACGGATAAGGATGTATGTAAGGAACCTGGTGAACTTGCCTTTATGGATGAACCAAGAACTATCTGCAACAATATTTGGTGGAAAGCGAAAAAACGTGAATTTTTCTTCTATTGTGCCCGCTTTAGGCAAAATTATGAGTTTTGGCAAAAAGTATTTGAAACGGGAAAAAAGCACCAAGGGTTCCAGGTAATAGCGGAGCCTTTGGATTTGATGGAGATGATTAAGGAATGAATAAAATGAATGCCAAACCGTATGTATGGCAAATGATAAAAGAAGCCGTAGGGGGTCTTGAAGGCAAAGCCACTTATTCAGAGATAAAGGATTTTATCAGAAACAAATACGGAGAGGTGAATGAAAGCACGATAAATTGTCAAATCATTGCGTGCACGGTTAACCATCCTTCGAGAATCCATTATCCAGAGAATAAGAAACCAAGAGTTGCTAATACAAAATACGATTTCCTGTTCAGTACAGGGTACAAGTACAGAAGAGGAGAGGTTGAACTTTGTGACCCTGAGAAGCATGGCACCTGGGAAATCCGCAAAGACGAGTATGGTAAGCTTACGGTTGCACAAATGGGATTAGAGGAAGTCCCCGGAACGGAAGATGAGCAAGTTGAAGGAGAACAAGAATTGTTGTTCCCTGTTGAAAGCCATCTGCGTGATTTTATTGCAAATAATATTGAAGCGATAACGGTTAATGGACATAGATTAAAACTCTACATTGACGAAAATGGTCGTGATGGTGTCGAGTATCCTACGGATGTAGGTCCAATAGACATTCTGGCTGTTGATGAGAAAGGTAACTTTGTGGTGTTCGAACTGAAACTCAGTAGAGGTGCTGATAAAGCTATGGGACAGATTTCAAGGTATATGGGTTGTATAAAGCTGAATTTAGCCGGAGATAAAGGCGTTAAAGGTGTTATAGTTGCTAAAAAAGTGGATGAAAACTTAAAGTATGCCAGTTCTATTATTCCAGACATAAGCCTGTTTGAATATGAACTGAATTTTAAAATACAAGAGGTGAGTATTTAGTGAGGAGGAAGGGCATAGAGGATAACACAGGATATATGGGTTGCATGGGTTGCGTGATTGAAGGGTTGATAAGTGGAGGGGGTGATAGAAGTGTTAATAGCGAATATTGTCATTAAAGAGACCCAGAAAGGGATTATAATTCCCATCCAAAACCTGGCTAACTTTCTTAATTTAAAGGAAAGTATAAACAATTTATCAGATGGCAGTGTTGAAATAACTTATCAGGGAAATGAAGAATCTATTAAAAGAATAACAGATTTCATCAAACTTTGTAATAGGATTCTAATAACATGGAATAAGCATAAAGACTCTTATGGATATATAGAGGTTATGGGAGCAGCAATTAAGAAGCAAAATAACTGGATTAATTATCTAACGAAATTAACTGCTATGCACTCTGGTTCACCCGTCGGAAAAATTTATGAGGAAATTATTTCAGATGATGATTTTATTATTTATCGGTGTTATCTGAAATTGGAAGATATTTTTGAAAAGGTGCTTGGTTCTGAGTTAATTACACAGCAACATAGTATAAAGCATCAAATTCAAAAAGGGGACTGTAGAACAACAATTCTTAGCAGTGAAGAAGCAGAACAGTTTGGTGTGAAGTGGCCTTCAGTGTTATGTGAAATATGGTGTCGGGAAGAAGATGTGCCAACAAAACCAAATATAACACCAAAAAGCAAATCAAAGAACTATGAGAATGCTCACGATGCAATTAAAGATTTAATTGGAATCAACTTGGATGAAAATGATGAACGAATAGGTAATGTGCTTATATTTTTACCCGATTATAGAGCAAGATTAGTAAAAAGCGATGAAATAGATTACTTAACTACCATAGAGTATCATAGTAGTTTGATAAACGCCAATGATCTGATATTGGGCAGAGAAACAATAGAATTTGAAGATGTTTTGTTGCGAGATACAATAGACCTGTCAGAACTTGAAGAACCATCGCCTGCTGGAGAGTCAAGAATCCGCTTAGTTGATCTGAATTCAAATGTAATCGCAGAATATGCTGTTCCATCTGAATATTGGGTTGGTGAGCCATCTGATGACGTTGTACAGCTATTTTATAAGCGCACAATGGAATTGATGGATCATAGAGAAACACCGTTGATAAGGACAATCGGATTTGATTTGTCGTTCGTGTTAGATAATTCGATAACAACAGACCGAATAATGGTAGTGTCACCAAAATCATTGGAAGATAGAACGAAGAAGAAACGCGGACCCAGATACATTGATAGCATGTTTATACGAGCAGATAAGAAAATGTTAAAAAAGGCGTTAGATACCATATCGGGGCAAATATACGAGTATATTAAGATTATGGACCCTTATCTCTCGGTTGAATGGGTTGATTTTATATCAAGTTTGCCAGATAATGTAGATGTTAAGATAATAACCAGCAAGCCGGAAAATCAAAAAGACATCATTCAAAAATTCGAAAGCCTGCGTAAAAGTAACAAAATAGAAATCATAAAAATATTTGACAACGAGGGCAGTCCAAAGGGGACCCATCTTCATGACCGATTTATTCTAACAAAGGATAGAGGGTGGCAAATTGGCACTTCTTTAAATAGTGCATCTAAAAAATACACAAATATTACGCAATTGCCCAATAAAGGGGATATTGAAGAGAACTTTAATTCTTTATGGAATAATAATAATTCCATCCAAGATTCTTCACATGGTGGATACTGTAAGAGGGTAAAGATATATCCCTGAAGAGCATATTAAGCAATTAATAAAACATAAGGAGTAGGTATATCATGGATGCAGTAGTATATGCCACCATATTTGGAACAGTATTTGCTGTTGCTATTTCCGTTATAACCCTTTACCTTTCACATTTAAAGGGCGTGGACATTACTTTATCAGTTGATAAAGAAAAATCGGAAATTGATGAATTGCCTGTTGATGATTTTAAACATAATATTCCAACAAAATTAGGCGGAATGACAAGCTTGTTCGCCCTCAATAAAGGAAATAGAACTGGTGCTATAAGAATTACAAATTTAAAGTTTGACCCTGATGAAACGGGCTTTGCTAAATTTTTTGAAAAGTTTTACTTTCACATATACTCTGTGGAATCCCATTCAAACCGGTCTGCTACTCTTCCAATGCCCTTGATAATCAAAGATGGCGGCGCTGATTTAATAAATGTAAGTTATTCTATCGAGTTAAATCCAATAATCAAGGTGGGATACTATTATAACTTGAAAACCGTCAATATCGAAAGCGATAATTTAAGAGAACTTATAAACGATTTGTCTGATTATAAAAAAGAAAGACTAAAAGAATTTATCAATTTTCTGCATTCTAATGAGAACTTGGGAAAAATTGTGATATCCTACAAATATACCAAGAGACAATGGCTAAAGCGTGAACCATTCAAAGATGAAAAAAAATCTTTAGATGTGGTACATTCATTCAAAGAAACTTTAAGATATTATGAGGATTCCCTTCAAAGTTACCAGCTAGATCCCCAGCCAGAAAAAATCATTAGTCATGTGATTTCAGAAATAGATAGATTAAAGCTCACCTTTGATAAATGCTATGAAGATATAGAGCACTCATGGGGCAAGGAGTTATTTGGTTTTTCAGAAGCTGATACGATAAAAAACCATTACTTCGATCAGGATAATGAAGATGTCGAGCTCCTTAAAAAATGCAAGGACTACAAGGGGGTTATTGAAAGAAACGCTGAACCTCTATTGAAGGATATAGTGAGATTCAGCCAAAAGACATACGAAGCATCAGGTACACCTCAGGGGAAGATAAAACAAAATTTGATAGATGAATTAAAAAGAGATAGAGAACCATTGAGAAGGAGACTAATTACGGAGTCTTCGAAAATAAAAGATTTGAGGAGAATGGTAGAACAAGAATTGGAAGATATGTCATAATTTAGTTTTGTAGGGGAATATTCTAATCCAAAAATAACTCCTGCCCCCTCACCTCCTCAAACTCTCCATACACCCCCTCCACCTTCCTCTGCACCTTAATCGTCAACCGAATCGCCTTCGCCACCTTCATATAATGCTCTATCTCCCCTAAAGATAGCACTCTTCCTTTCCTATCCTTCAAATACTTCGCCATCACCTGATACGCTCCTATTCGATATTCCCACACCCCCTTTGAAATCCCATCGAAATACTGCTCCTTATTAATCCAAACTCGCTCGCTATTTTCATCGTAATAAACCTTCTCAACCTCGTCAGAACCACTTTCCGTAAATCCCACGCCCGTTTCGCCAAGCGAAGGATGCTTCAATAAATGCAGTTCCACCAGTTCCTTACCCAGCTCGCTCAGTTCCTTGAACTTCTCATAATCCTCTGGCAGCGGAACCCGCGGAAAATCTATCTTCAGAAACTCCTCGTAGCGTTCCCGGTAAGAAGGCGAGTAAAGAACAGCGTAGATGTAATAAAAAATCTCTTTTGCAGTTGGTTCTGAGCCTAACACGGATTTTACGGCTTGTAAAAACTCAGCAGTGAAGTTTGGTGCTCGTTTTGATTCTACTTTGATTTTATCTACATGAAGGTAAAGGGGAAAGAAGTAGGCAGTTTCTTTCGTCTTAGCTGAAACCAAGCAAATATCCGAAAGACAATTGGAAATGCAAGCGTGCATAAA
>QEXZ01000159.1 GCA_003160755.1 Methanomicrobiales archaeon | reverse complement strand
GGAACCATGCTTGACCTCTATGACTATTCGTATGATGCCGCTCTTCCTGCTCTGGAAGCGTTGAAGAGGAGAAAGATTCCCGTTGTGTTCTGCACGGCGAAGACCTTAGTTGAGAACGAATATTACCGGGAAGAGCTGGGGATAGATGACCCGTTTATTGTAGAGAATGGCGGGGCGATTTTCGTTCCTGAGAATTACTTCTCATTCGGTTTTGAATGTAAAAAGAGGGGCGAGTACTGCGTTGTTGAATTCGGCGCGTTGTATGGTGAGTTAAGAGATGCATTAAGGGCAATCAAGGAGGAAACGGGATTTAAAATCACCGGTTTTGGCGATATGACCGCGGAGGAGGTCGCTGCCGATGCGAATTTAAGCGTGGAGATGGCGAAACTCGCAAAAGAGAAAGAATACAACGAGAGTTTCATTTTTGACGAACCCGAATCTGAGGCGGCGGTTTTGTTTGAAAAAATCAAAGAGAAAGGTTTCGCTGTCACTCACGGAGGGAGATACTACAACATTCACGGTAAGAATGCGGACAAAGGCAAAGCGGTGAGGGCGCTTACAGAACTCTTCAAGCGCGAATATGGAGAAGTGAAGACCTTCGGTGTTGGAGACAGCATGAATGACATTTCGATGCTGAACGCGGTGGAGCATCCGGCGGTGGTAAAGAACAAAAAAGGTGCATGGCTTGACATTTCGCTACCCGGGCTGTATAAAGCGAAGGGGGAGGGACCGGAGGGCTGGGCTGAGGTAGTGGAAAAACTGCTGAAACAAGAAAGAATAATTTTTGATAATCGGACGCAGATGAACGCGGATAATCAGGATTTTAAATATAAGGTTTAAATCTGCGTCCTAAATAGAAGGGAGATATACTTTATATACAATGGCAATGGCAAATCCCGTGGATTTATTAGATAACGAAGTAGAGCTGGTGGGAAAACTGCTTGAACGGATTGAATCCGAAAAAGAACAGGGAAAAGGAGAACTAAGCGTGCGCGTGCTGGACGTCGGGTGCGGTACCGGGAGATTGAGCATATATCTAAATGAAAAAGCGGGGTGTGACGTGACCGGAATAGACATGCTGCAGAAGAAGCTAGAAAAAGCGAAAACGCGGTGTTCCGGTTCAGGGAACGTTGCGTTTGAGATGCAATCAGCAGAGGAGATGGGTTTTAGAAACGATGTCTTCGATGTCGTTGTATCGCTAAAGGCATTACACGAAATACCCGACCCTGAGGCGGCGTTAAAGGAATCAAACCGTGTGTTGAACGCCCGCCGCGGGAGAATACTGATTATTGACTGGGTAGGCGGTACGGCTAAAACAAGTACGCATACACATGCGCCAAAGTATTTCACACCAGCAGGGTTAGAGAAAATGCTTTCCGAATCGGGCTTTGTTAATACGCGGGTAGAACTCAACAGAGAAGGCGAATTGATGCTGGCAGAAGGAAGGAAGAAAAGCGGGCAAAAACAAATAAAAATATAGAAAAATTTTTAAATGATGAAAAAGCGTTTAAGGATGACTGGAAAAATTTCAGTTTTATATATGAAAGAATCATATATATAAAAGTAACAAGGGGGAGAGAGATGGGAGAAAAAGCGGAGGCTGGAACTGGGGCTGAGACGTTCATAAAAATTCGAGGGGTAAGCAAGAAGTTCGAAGACAAAACGGTGCTGAAGGATATTAACCTGGACATAAAGGAGATGGAGCCGTTAGGGCTGCTCGGTAAAAGTGGTGCGGGGAAATCCGTTCTGCTTCGTATGCTCCGGGGCACGGATGAATACGCACCCGATACAGGCGAGATAATTTTCAGGCTGGCGTATTGCCCCAAGTGTACGTGGTTAGAGGGACCAAGCAAGGTAGGCGAGCGGTGTAGTAAGTGCGGGACGGAATTAGAGTTCAGGGAAGTGAATTTCTGGCAGGACAAAAAAATGAAGAGGTTACTAAAAAGTGCGATTGCGATTATGCTACAGCGCAGTTTCGCTTTATACAGTGACGACTCAGTTATATGGAATGTATTAGAGGCATTGGAGCGTGCAAAATATCCAAAGAGTAAGCAGATGAAAAAGGTATATGAAATCCTGGAATCGGTGAAAATGCTGCATCGTGTGAATATGCCAGATACGAGGGACCTCAGTGGGGGCGAGAAACAGCGAATGGTGCTTGCAAGGCAGTTGGCGTTGGCGCCAATTCTGCTTTTAGCCGATGAGCCCACGGGAACGTTAGACCACGAGACGGCAAAGGTGGTGCACCACGCACTGGTAGACAGCACGAGGGGAGGAACGACATTCCTCGTCACTTCACACTGGCCGTACGTGATTAGAGATTTGACAGAGGAAACGGTATGGTTTGATAAGGGTGAAATAGTTGAATATGGCGATACGGAGAAGGTGGTGGCAGATTTTGAGAAGGAAGTAGGCGAAATAGAGCGAGAGGATTATAAAAAGTTCGGCGACCCGAAGATAAGAATAGAAGGTCTTAAGAAGTATTACTTCTCTGCATCGAGAGGCGTAGTAAAGGCAGTGGATAATGTTTCGTTCACAATAAATGAGAATGAGATATTCGGGATTGTAGGGCATAGCGGTGCGGGGAAGACGAGTTTGATGCGGATTGTAAGTCATTTAGACCCTGGATCTGGCGGTTCTGCGTGGGTGAGAGTAGGAGATAGATGGTTCGAGGCATCAAAGGAGGATAGTGGAACATTCATAGACCATGGAGTAATTTCAGGTGGCACGACCGAGTGGAAAGCCCATTTTGTCGGTGTGTTACATCAGGAATATTCGTTGATTCCGAAAATCACGACATGGGAGAACCTCACGCACGGTATAGGTCTGGATATGCCAGAGGACCTTGCAAAGATGAAGGTAAAATTCGTGCTCGAAGGGGTGGGATTCTCAGATGAAGAAATGGAGGAGATACTGCCAAAAACGCATCAGGAACTGAGCGTAGGTGAAAAGCAGCGGATACTTATCGCACAATTATTGATGAAGGAGCCGAATATTGCCGTGCTTGACGAACCAACGGGGACAATGGACCCGGTAACGAAGAAATACGTTGGCGAGACGATAATAAAGGCGAGGGAGAATCTGGGCATAACTTTCGTGATTGTCACGCACGACCTTGACTTTGCAGAGAAGGTATGTGATAGAATAGCGAAGATGGAGAATGGGAAAGTAACGGAAATAGAGGATTTGAGGGCTGTTTAACTTGAATAAAACAAATTTTTAATATAAACAAAGAAAGAGGGAAAAAATGAGTAAAGAGGAGCCGTTTGTAAAAATCCGTGATATATGCATGGAGTTCGACGGGAAAGAAGTTCTGAAGAACGTGAGTGTGGATATAAGAGAAGGAGAGCCGTTGGGGCTGCTTGGACGGAGTGGTTCGGGGAAATCCGTTTTGCTTCACATGCTGCGGGGCACAGAGGATTACGCACCTACTTCGGGGGAAATAATTTTCAGGGTGGCGATGTGCCCTTCATGCGAGAGGGTAGAGGCGCCAAGCAAAGCAGGAGAGACATGCAGTAGGTGCGGGGCGAAATTGGAGTTAGAGGAAGTGAACTACTGGAAAGACAAAGAAGCGAGGAAGAAAGTAAAAAGGGCAGTTGCTATCATGTTGCAGCGTACTTTCGGGTTATACGGGGACGACACGGTTATGTATAACGTGTTACAGGCACTGGAGAGCAG
>QEXZ01000158.1 GCA_003160755.1 Methanomicrobiales archaeon | reverse complement strand
CTTTCCCTGACAGCCCAAGCCCTGCGGGAACATACTCAAATAAAGTGTCCAGTATCTCGGGCAGATAAGGTCTGACGTCCTTCTCCATCAGATTTGTGCGGATGAGCCTTACGCCACAGTTGATGTCATAACCCACTCCGCCAGGCGATATGACTCCCTCCTCAAAGTCCGTAGCCGCAACGCCGCCTATTGGAAATCCATATCCCTGGTGGCCATCGGGCATAACCATCGAATATTTTTCAATCCCGGGAAGCGAAGCGACGTTGATTGTTTGCTGTAGCGTGCGGTCACTTTTCATCTTATCTAATAGCGCTTCAGCAGCGTATATCCTCGCTGGTACTCTCATGTAGTCCTTATACGACTGTGGCACTTCCCACACGTCTTCTCGTATCTTCCTAACTGGAATGTCTATGTCCCTGTTCATTCCTGAAAAACACCTCTCTTTTCTCTTTCTTATTATGTCTTTCTCTTAACTTGCTTTCTTCGCTGCCAGTTCAATCGCCCTTGCCACACTCGAACTCGGTCTTATCGTTACCACCGGGATATTCACCACCTTTTCAACCGTGGAACTGACGATAGGCGCGCACACAAGGGCAGATGCACCGTCTTCTTCCGCCTTTATCGCTCCTATTATTGCTTCTTCGATGCTCGTAACGGAATATTCTTTGACATCAAAGGTCTCTTTTCCAATATTTACGGTAGTTTTTTCCAACACCTCCAAACACCCCCGAGAGCAAATCATGGCGATGAATTTTCTCTTCTTTTTTGCATACCCACTTTCTATCTCACTTATCGTATTTATTATCCTTCTGAAGGTGCGCAGGTTCGGGTCGCGCTCGCCGGAAAGGACTTTATAAAGTGTGCTTGCAGGTATCCCGGACTTTTCGCTGAATTCGCCGATGCTAACGCCGAGTTTCTGTTTGATTGTTTTTGCCAATAACGCGGGTAGCTCTTTGTTATGCCTGAAGATTTCAGTTACCATATCATCAACGATGCTCATATCTTATAGTATAATATAGGTGTATCTTATTTATATCTTTTGTGGCATTATTACACAATAGGATAATTTAGTGGACAAAAATAGAAACATTTAAATACTGTCAAGAAGAAAAAACGTTTATGTATAAAAAAATGTTTGATTGTATAGATTTTGAGGGATGAGAAAATGGTGGAAAAGATAAAATCACAAGGAATAAAATATGTTCTTATAGATTCCCCTCCAAGCACACATCCAGAAAAAGGGCTGCGGGAAGAAGACCTGAAGAAATTCAGGATGCGTTGGCTACTCACAGACCCTCGTGTCTCTAATTTTTATTCTTGCGTTCAATGTGGTGCGTGCACTTCCATTTGCACTGCTGCTTCAATAGATAAGAGGTACAATCCGAGAAGATTAGTGGAGTGTCTTATCACCGGGGGAGATATAGAGGATTATCCCTTAGAAAAGTGCTTTTCTTGCCATGCCTGTAAATACGCTTGCAGAAGAGAAATTTGTGTAGCAGACATAGTTAAGGTTTTAAGGGAAAACGAGAGTGAGAGGATTAAATGCCAGGAAGAGATACATTGCAATTCGCTTTATGAGAAAGGTTTATGTGTGACACTTGATACGCATTCTCCGGATAAGTTTCCGGAATGGGGCTCTTCATGGGAAAAGATACACAATAATATGAAAAAGACCCGGTCAGAGCTCGGACTTGAAGGGCTGTATCGCGAAATACCTCAAAAATCGCTTGATGAGATAAGGGAAATTGTAGATAGAACCGAGTATAAAAAATTCAAAAAAGAAGGAGAAATCGAGGAAGTAAAGAAAAGCATTCCAGAGAATAAAATTTATTTGCTCCACAGCTGCATCGGTGACGCACACTATCCGGGTATTACCGCGAGTATAAAATACATATTTGACCGGCTTGGCATTGACTATATGGACGACCCCGAGCACTCAACATGTACGGGATTTGCTTATTACGGTGATAAAATACCGTTTTCCACAATGCTCGCGGTAAATGCAAGGATTTTCGCCCTAGCAGAAGAAGCAGGGTATCCGAATGTGGCGCCGATCTGTCAAACAAGTTACGGTGTGCTTATGGAGTCAGCGGGGATTTTGAAAAGTGGAATCGGGCGGCAGGTAAATGAAGAAATATTGAGCACAGTGAACAGGAAATACAAAGGTGGGGTCAATATAGCCCACGTTTCAGAAATACTATGGGCGCAAAGAGACAGGATAAAAGAGGAAATAAAGCATAGCAAGCATAGCCTTGCCGGTCTAAGAGTTGCTACGCACAATGGCTGCCATTATACGAAGATGTTCAGAAAATCCGCGATACTGAATTTATTGGATGAACTTGTCGCTGTTACCGGAGCAGAGCCTGTTGAGTATGCGGAAAAGAGCTTATGTTGTGGGATGGGTTTTGGCCATACAATAGAACAAGAGCGAAGGTACCTTACGAGGGAAATTACGCAAAGAAAGCTTCTATCTGCGAAAGAGGCAGGAGCGGATGTTGTTCTCGTGGCTTGCCCGGGGTGTCAGATGACCTTGGATAGAAACCAGGAGCTCATTGAAAAGGAATGCGGTGTGGAAATTGGACTGCCTATTATAAATTATGCTCAGCTTATCGCCCTGGCAATGGGCGTGGATGCATACGAAGTGGCAGGGGTGCAATCGCATTCGGTTCCTCTTGAGCCTATATTAGAAGAAATTGATATTTTATAAAATGGAAAAAAAAAGGACCGTAGCGGAGATAAACGAAAAAATAAAAAAAGGAGAAGCAATTGTTCTTACTGCTGAAGAATTTAAGCAGATAGTGAGAAATGAAGAGCCGGCTACTGCAGAAACTGTAGATGTAGTAACCTGTGCCACATGTGCTATAATGTCCGGCACGGCAGCAATTTTATCCATACCCATAGCAGAAAGAAATGAATTTGAGAGAGCGGATAATGTCTGGTTGAACGATATCCCGGCTTTTCCGGGTCCATGTCCAAATGAAAGATTGGGTATTGTGGATGTATTTGTTTACGGAACAGCCCGTGCAAACCATGAGTATGGGGGCGGGCATCTGTTTCGCGAAATAGTGGAAGGTAAACAAATAGAAGTAAAAGTAAAAACCAACGATAGAATAATCGAAAGAAAAATAAGTAAAGAAGATTTACAATTCGCCAGAATGATTACCACTCGCAGCTCATTTAAAAATTATATGGCTTTTGTGAATCCAGAAGAAGGAGAAGTTGGAAGTATTTTCTCGGTTAGAGGATTAAAGGGACCTTACAAAGAAATTTCCGTGACCGGCAGTGGGGAAATTAACCCCCTGGAAAACGACCCCCTGCTAAAAACAATTGGTATTGGGACAAAGATAATGGTAAATGGTGCAATGGGATATGTAATTGGTGAAGGAACGAGAAGTAGCGAAGAGAAACCAAATCTTTCTGTGATTGCTGACATGCACGAGATGGATGCGGAATTTATGGGAGGGTTTATCACTTCAAAAAGCCCAGAGTGTATATCTTCTATAGCTATCCCAATTCCTGTAATTAACGAAGAAGTATTTTCTAACCTTAAGATTATGGATGAAGTGGTGAAGCTGCCAATAGCAGATATTCATGATAGAATACCGTTTGTAGAGAGCAATTATGCTGCGGTGTGGCAAAATACCGATTTAGAAATATATTTTGATGCGGATAAATGTGT
>QEXZ01000157.1 GCA_003160755.1 Methanomicrobiales archaeon | reverse complement strand
CCACTAGGGGTTAGGGGTGTTTTAAGCTGTTTATTAAGGCATTTATCATCTTGCTTATTTCAATGATTTTTTGTGATATTTGTTCTTGCAAGTCTTGAGCGTTCACATATCCAGGGCCAAGGTTGTGAGATATTGTCATTAGTGTTTCTACTTCTAAAAGAGAACCCCGGGCTATTCTCAGAAATTGCATATACCCCTTTGTTGTTCCGCGTCCCCATCCCTCAGCTATGTTCGCTGGTACTGACACAGATGCCCGGCGCAGTTGATTTGTCAAACCATAACGTTCTTCTTTTGGAAAAGTTTGTGTGTTTTTATAAATCTCCGTCACTAACCCCATTGCCTTCTTCCACACCTCCAAATCCTGATACGAATTTATCATTTTCCCCTTTTCCCCTTCCCTAGTCCCTATTGGCTAGTGGCTAGTCCCTATCCCCTATTTCCCCCGCCCCAGTATAATATGACACAGCGTCCCGAAGTCGCCCCCAAGCGTATCCGTCATGCCATACTCAGGAACAGGGTCAATTTGATTCCCTTTTGCTGCTTCTCCTCGCATTTGCTTAACTATCCAGTAAACCTGAGATGCTCCCGTTGCTCCTATCGGATGCCCTTTGCCGATTAAACCCCCAGACATATTCACCGGTATTTTCCCGCCTGATTCTGTTTGCCCATCCGCAGTTGCCTCTGCCGCTTCGCCCCATTCAAAGAACCCCAGACATTCAAGCGCTATCAGTTCCGCAATTGTAAAACAATCGTGGAGTTCAAGCACGTCTATATCCGAAGGGCTGAGCCCCGCATGTTCGAATGCCATTCTCGCAGACTTTATTCGCGAATCCGGCTTTGTTAAGTTCTCCATCTTTGATAGTGCTCCACCTGAACCCTGACCGGTGCCCAATATGTAAACAGGGTCATCCGTGTATTTTCTCGCTTCTTCCGCGGCGCAGAGCACGATAGCCGCAGCACCGTCAGAAAAAGGACAGCAATCTAAAACCGTCAGTGGGTCTGCCACCAGCTTTGAATTTATTACATCTTCTACCTTCAGGTCGCCCATCTTCTTATAGAACTGTGCCAGCGGATTCAAAGCGCCATGCTTGTGATTCTTTACAGAAACGAGCGCCATTTGTTCTCGCAGTTTGTCCATGGGAATGTCGTAATTTTTGGAATACCGCCTTGCAGCCATTGCGAAAACACCCGGAAAAGTTAGCCCTGCTGGACCCTCGGTTGGTGCATGGCAAGCCATCGCAAATGTTCTCGTTGCAAATAGTGTTCCCATCAACAACGCTTTTTCCACCCCTCCTGCCATTACCATGTCGCATTGTCCTGAGGCGACCCATTCCGCGGCTTCACGTATTGCGATTGATGCAGAGGCACAAGCACCTTCGTAGCGCGTCGCGGGTATAGAACCCCCACCCAAGTTGAGTTCAGCAGCAGAGAATGCCGCGGGCGTTACCTGCCCTTCCTCAAAACCAGGGAGCGCAGCACCCTGAAATAACGCCTCTATGTCCTTCAAGTCCACTCCTGCATCGTCCACTGCTTGCAGTGCCGCTTCTGAGAACAACTCCAGTGACGTTTTCGATGCTCTTCCAAATTTCGTATGCCCAATCCCTATTATGGCTACATCCCTCATTCATACGCACCCTGTATTGTATCTTCTATTACTATCGTATGCGTCATCAGATTGATTTCCTTTATCCTGCCCTTAGCGCTTTGCGTCTCGCCTAATATCCCCGTGCATTTTATGTCCTCACCGTTAACTTCTACATGAACCACGTCTTCCATCAGCAATGTTTTACCGCCTCCGCTTTCCACCAGCACGCTTGATTCGCACATTTTTGTTGTTTATAATCTACACTTTTCCTTCTATTTAAGTTAATTGATACACGGGATTTACACGGATTTTTCTTTTTATCTGCATAAACTTTTCTTTTCTTTAGAAAAAACCTATCTGGAAATTATGGGCATAACGAGAAAAGCGTGGATAACTTATCGGGATAAGGGCAAGGGCAGGATACACCTGAAGGAACCAATAGCCATAGTGGGGTCATCTGGGCTGAGGTCGGTAGGGAAAATTGTTGTAGATGAACTTGTAAAAAAAACGGACCCCCGGATATTCGCGGAATTGTATTCGTACGGATTCCCAAGTGTTTATTACGGACCCTCGTATCTCGGGGCTCCCAGTGTTGCGGGTGCAAAAATAGCGAAAGGCAACGTAGTTCAACTTCCAAGTGTGGAATTCTATGCGCTTGAGCAGAATCAGGACATTATAATAACAAGGGGTTACCAGTCGTACAATGCCCTTAACCAATACGTGGTTGCGGATAAAGTCACCGATTTGTTTAAGAAATATCACGTAAAAATGGTGATTTCGCTCGGTGCGCAGGTAATAGAAGAAGGAATAACCGGTTGTGCGACCGACACAGCGCTATTGGAAGAGATGTATAAATACGGGATTAAGAAAACAAACGTAGATAGATTCATCGGCTTTTCGGGGCTTGTAGTTGCAGTAGGGCGAGAGAAAGGACTGAAAGGCGTTTGTTTATTTGCAAACACCACGCAAAAGTTGGCAGACCCCGAATATCCTGATTTTTATGCGGCGAAGGAATTGCTGGAAAAAATCAGTGAGATAGTAGGAATCGCAGTAGACACATCGGGTTTAGAAGAAAGGGGGATGGCCGAGGGTAAAATAACAGAAGAGATGCAAGAACAGTGGCAGGGACAGAGACGAGAGCAGGAGGCAGAAGAACCGAGTGGGTATGTGTGAGATAGAACAGAGAAACTATGAATTGGTATGCAAAGAAATAGCAGAGGTTATGGCGGAAACAGGGATAGCCAGAGCAGAGAGCATAAATAAGTTAAAGAAGGAGATAAGCGGCAAATATGGGTTGCACAGCATCCCGAGGAATTCGGATGTACTGAAATCGGCTGTGGATGAATCGAAACTAAAAGAGAGATTAAAACGTAAGAGAATGAGAACGGCTTCAGGTGTTGCCCCGGTTGCCGTAATGACTTCTCCCTATCCCTGCCCACATGGGAAGTGCATAATGTGCCCGGGTGGTCCGAGCTCGGATTTTGGGTCGCCACAGAGTTATGTAGGCAAGGAACCCGCTGCCGCTCGCGCTGCTCAGCAGGTTTTCGACCCATACAAGCAAGTAAAAGTGAGGTTACATCAACTTGAGGAGATAGGTCACGATTTCGAGAAGGTTGATTTGATACTGATGGGTGGCACGCTAACCGCGAGACCGTGGGATTATCAGAGATGGTTCGTGAACAGGTGTTTGGATGCGATGCGTGAATTTGGTGAGCAGCGAGGTCGAGAGATAAGAAACACGGGCATTACTTTCGAGACGAGACCCGATTATGCGAAGATGGAACAGATAGACTCGATGCTGGAGATAGGCGCTACAAAAGTCGAATTGGGTGTGCAGCATGTTGCTAACACGATTCTGGAGAACATGGAGCGGGGGCATTCGGTAGAAAATTCGATAGAGGCGAACAGGAAGGTGCGGGACAGTGCGTTGAAAGTAGGCTTTCACGTTATGCTCGGCTTACCGGGTTCGACTATCGAAGACGACAAAAAGATGTTTGAACATATCTTCCGTGATGCGGACTTCAAGCCGGACTATTTGAAGATATACCCTACGCTGGTGGTCAAAGGGACGAAACTATATGAAATGTGGAAAAA
>QEXZ01000156.1 GCA_003160755.1 Methanomicrobiales archaeon | reverse complement strand
ATAGATATTACTGGTGGGATACACAATCAGACGAGCTCTGCTGGGCAACAACAGAACCCGGATGGGCTAAATGGTACTGGGCACCATTTGGGGCTATTGTAAATGCCGGCGCTACAAACTTTCATTACAGAGGTAGATTTGAACCAGAAAAATGGTTTGAGCTGCTTGCTAAATGGAGGATAAACAGGGCATGTATGACTCCAACGGAACTAAGAGCTATGGCAACCATTGATGGTGCAGACAAAAGATACGATTTGAGTGACTTGAAGGTCATTTTAACTGCTGGAGAGCCCTGTACACCTTGCATTATTAGATTCTTCGATGAGAAGTTTGGAGTCCCTGTTAGAGAAGGTTACGGCCAGACAGAAACTTGCGTTATTGCCTGCAATTTACCTGGAATGGAGATAAAGCAGGGGTCGATGGGCAGGTTTACACCAGGGGTTGAGGGAGCAATTGTGAATCCTGAGACAGGAGAACGAGTGCCAGTGGGCGAGACGGGAATAATTGCTGTTGTCACGGCTCATCCGATGCTGTTCAAAGGATATCATAATAAACCAGAAAAAACTGCTGAATGCTTCGTTGGCAACTGGTATTTAACTGGAGACCTCGCAATGATGGATGAGGCTGGATACCTATGGTTCGACTCAAGGGCTGATGACGTCTGTATAAGTTCGGGATACAGGATTGGTCCATTTGAGGTTGAAAGTGCAGTTGATTCGCATGAGTCCGTGCTTGAATGTGCGATGATTCCAAGCCCTGACCCCATAAGAGGAGAGATTGTTAAGGTTTTTGTCGTCTTGAAGGAGGGACACGAACCATCAGAAAAACTTATCACTGATATTCAGCAGCATGTCAAACGAATAACTGCCCCATATAAGTATCCGAGAGAGATTGAATTTGTTACAGAGCTTCCAAAAACTATTAGTGGTAAAATCAGGCGTAAAGAGCTCAGAACCATGGAGTTTGAGCGAAAAGGAGATGTGATTGAAAAGCTTAAAGAGAAGGGTTTATGGCTGAGGTCGGAATAGAGTCCCATCAAATATTCTTTCATGTGAAAATCCGAAAAGTTCTTATACACCTTTATGCTTATTGATGAATCATTATGCAAGAATATAAATTGTTTATAGGTGGAGAGTGGACCGATTCAGCCACTGATAAAACTTTTTATGATATCAACCCTGCAACACTGGATACGCTAGCATCATTACAGGTTGCAGGTAAAGATGATGTGGATCGTGCGGTGGAAGCTGCATGGGAAGCTTTCAAGACATGGAGCGAGACACCGCCGCCCAAACGGGCCATGGTGCTATTTCGAGCCGCGCGGATATTGGAAGAGAGGAAAGAAGAACTGGCAGTTCTGATGACTCAGGAGATGGGTAAAGTGCTCCCTGAGACCAGAGGCGATGTCCAGGAAGCCATCGACATCACGTTGTATGCTGCCGGTGAAGGACGGCGGATGTTAGGGGAGACCACCACCTCGGAATTGAAGGACAAGTTCTGCATGACAGTGCTGCAGCCCATCGGTGTGATAGGTGTGATCACACCCTGGAACTTCCCCATGGCAATCCCGGCCTGGAAATTAATGCCTGCCCTTGTTGCCGGGAATAGCATTGTCATGAAACCGGCCAGTGATACGCCATTGTTGACCATCAAGCTGGTGGAGGTGTTGATGGAAGCAGGCCTGTCCCCTGGTGTGATCAACCTGGTGTTCGGACCTGGCGAGACTGTTGGAAAGGCCGTTGTCCATCAGCCTGAAATCAGAGCCATATCCTTTACCGGCAGCCTGGAGACAGGAAAATGGATCATGGGCGAATGTGCTAAAGCCATGAAACGTGTGTCATTGGAATTAGGGGGCAAGAATCCAATTATCATAATGGGCGATGCAGATATTGACCTGGCCGTGGACGGCGTGCTGTGGGGTGCCTTCGGCACCACTGGACAGCGCTGTACTGCAGCCAGCAGGGTCATAGTGCATGAAGAGGTGAAGGATGAGTTCACCAAGAGGCTCCTGGGCAGGACACAGGTCCTCAGGATTGGCAACGGGCTGGATCCCAAAACCGATGTAGGCCCTGTGATTAATGAGAGCCAGCTTAGTAAGATCGAGAAGTATATCCACATAGGCCAGAATGAAGGTGCAAATCTGCTAACAGGCGGTAAAATAACCAACCCGGGTCTTCCTGGCTTTTTCTTTGAACCCACCATCTTCACAGACGTTGGACCTGACATGCGCATAGCCCAGGAGGAGATATTCGGTCCTGTGGTTTCCCTTATCCCTGTATCTGGATTGGATGAGGCAATCGAAGTGGCTAATAATACCAGCTATGGCCTATCATCCTCTATCTATACCAGGGATATATCCAGTGCATTCAGGGCAATTAAAAAGATCGAAGCTGGTATTACATATATCAATTCTTCCACCATTGGTGCCGAGGTACATCTGTCATTTGGCGGAGTAAAAGGAACTGGCAACGGGTTTAGAGAAGCCGGCACTGATGCCATAAAAGAGTTCACAGAAGTAAAGGCCGTGTATTTCGATTATAGCGGGAAGCTCCAGAAAGCACAGATAGATTAGGGGAGAAAAAAAAACATGATAGAACCGCACGGCCCACGAGCAGAGGAGATCATTCAGCGTGACTGCAATATCATTTCACCGTGTCTGTCGCGCCCATATCCGCTGGTAATCGAGAGAGCCAGAGGAGCTACTATTACCGATGTGGAGGGGAAGACATACATTGACTTAGGCGCTGGCACCGCGGTGATGAACGTGGGGTATTCAAACCCTGAGGTTTCGGCTGCCATTACTGCTCAGCTGGAAAAGATAGCGCACGGTGATTTCTCAAGCTTCTTTGCCGAACCGCCTGTCAGACTTGCTGAAAAACTCAAGCAGTTGACCGGATATGACCGCGTGTTCTTCTGTAACAGCGGTACCGAGTCTGTCGAGGCCGCCATCAAGCTGGCAATGTGGAAACTCCACCGGCAGAGCTTGGTGGGCTTTTACGGTGCCTTTCACGGCAGGACTCTCGGTTCACTTTCCCTGTCGTGTTCAACGGTCAAGCATAAAGAGCACTTCCCCACTATACGGGTCGTACATGCTCATTACGGGTATTGCTACCGGTGTCCACTCCACCTAGAATATCCTGGCTGCGGTATTGAATGTGCCAGACAGATCGAGACACTGATTTTTAAGCGAGAATTAAGCCCGAAAGATACTGCAGCCATAGTCGTGGAACCTATCCAGGGCGAGGGCGGCTATATTGTTCCGCCACCGGAATTCCACCAGGAGATCCGGCGGATATGTGACGACAATGACATCCTGATGGTGGCTGACGAGGTTCAGGCCGGTTGCTATCGTACAGGTACGTTCATGGCAATGGAAAACTTCGGCGTAAGGGCGGATATTGTATGTATGGCAAAGGCTTTGGGAGCCAGTCTTCCCCTGGGGGCAACCCTTTCCAGTAGTTCTATAATGGACTGGCCGCCAGGCACCCATTCCAACACGTTCGGCGGAAACCTGCTCGCATCGGCTGCATCACTTGCTGCTTTGCAGTTCATGGAGAGGGAAGATATTGGAACCCAGGCTAAACAACTGGGGGATCATTTAATGATGCGGCTGCGTGAGATGCAATCTAAGTATCCTGCTATCGGGGATGTGCGGGGATTGGGTCTGATGATCGGAGTCGAGATTGTAAAGCCTGATG